>DATICR010000550.1:0-2848 GCA_035456745.1 Ignavibacteriaceae bacterium | reverse complement strand
TACTGCGACTTCTATTGCATTTCTTCTTTGACTAATAGTTCCATCAGCGGGATAGTCTCCATAGTTTGAGAATTTTTTATCGAAAATAGTTTTCCGTTTTACAAGATCTTTATAAGTTACCTGAATATTCAGAGTAATTCTTCTTGCCTGGACATTTTCACCAGCTGAAACAACAGCCGGAGCATCACTCAATGGTAAAATCACACATTCAAGCAAAGCATCAGCATTTACTTTTTCAGTTACCTGTAAAGTATTATCATTTATAAATTTTTGAATCAGCTGATCTGTTAAAGTTTCTTTCAAACCTGGTTCACCGGAACCACTTCTATCTTCCGCAATTGGAATAGCAACAGTCTTCAGATGCTGTGGCACAGAAGCACCTGTAAAAGAATATACACAGCACCCTGTAAAATTAATTATGACAGGGATGATAAACAAGAAGATAATTTTACGTAGTCTGAGCTTCAAGCCGCTTTTTGAGCCGGATTTTAATAAAATCTGTGATTTAGAGACCATATTCTTTTATTTTTCTGTAAAGCGTTCTTTCGCTTATATTAAGCAGTTGTGCGACAAGTTTTTTATTTCCTCGTGTTTTATCCAGTGCAATTCTGATTGCTTCTTTTTCCACATCCAGAAGAGGGATAATTTCCCGGGAATCATTATTCTGTAAATAAACTTCATCCTGTCTCTGGTGAACCAGGTCCTTGAGTTCAATAAGGTCTTTTTTTATCTCAAATAAAGCTCTATAAAGAAGTTCCCTGTCTACTTCCTCCGGGGTTCTTTTGACAAATATGGGTAAATTCCGTGAAGGAGCTTCTTCCACTATCGGAGGATGAAGAAGGGGTACAAAAGAAGAAGAATCCAATACCCCATTCCGGCTTAATGCAATTGCAGTTTCAATCGTATTTTTAAGCTCGCGCACATTCCCCGGCCAGGGATAATTCTTCAGAAACTCCATGGCTTCATCAGTGATTGGCCGGTATCTTATATTATTTTGTTCAGCATATGATTTTAAAAAATAATTTGCAAGTTCTTCTATGTCGTTTTTCCTTTTTCTTAAAGGAGGAATATTTAAAGTAACTGCTTTTAACCTGAAGTAGAGATCTTCCCTGAAATGTCGTGAATCGACTGCTCTTTGTAAATCTTTATTTGTGGCGGCAATTATTCTTACATCAACCTTAGTCACAGTTTCCGCACCTATCTTCATAAACTCGTTTGTCTCTATTACGCGGAGAAGTTTAACCTGTGTATGCAGGGGCATTTCAGCAATCTCATCGAGGAAAAGTGTTCCTCCATCAGCTATTTCGAAATAACCTTTTCTGCTCTCCACGGCACCCGTAAAAGATCCTTTCTTATGCCCGAATAACTCACTCTCAAGTATACCTTCAGGGATAGCACCGCAGTTGACATTTACCATTTGTTTATCTGCTCTGGAGCTGTAACCATGTATTGCCCTTGCAAAAATTTCCTTTCCAACGCCGCTTTCACCGTAAATTAAAACTGAAATGTCGGATCTGGCAATCTGCATTGTAATATCTACAAGGTCATTTATTTCCTTAGTTGAGCTTATTATCCCGAATTTACTTTTAAATTCTTCTGTAGTCATTTTAAACTAAAAGTATGCATAAATAATCGTTAAATATATTACTTTTCAGCTCTTTATTAAAGAAGGTTTTGGTCTTTGTATTATTAAACACCCAGAATCAAACCATCTTCTGCCATAATCATAGAATCATTTTCGGTATTCATCAGATTCTCTTTTATTAAGGGAATATTTTCATCGCTCAGATGTGTTATTACAATTTTTCCCGGTTTAAGTGCTTTCGACATACTTAAAATACTGCTAAAATTAACGTGAGATGCTTCGGTAATATAAATATCGATATCATCGTCCTTAAACAGGTAAAGGTCATCAGGGGAACCGATATCACCTGAATAAAAGACTTTTTTATTTGCCGATTTGAACAGAAAACTCCCGCAGGCGTAACTCAATGAAGGATTATATCTTTGGTATTCATCTAAATGGGTATTTTTCCTGGAAATAAATGTCAACCCCGGAGCGATCAGGATTTCACTTTCGAAATTAAATCCCTTAAAATGCAAAGGGAAATCCATTCGCTCAATAAAAATATAAGATGCTGCAAGAAAATCTTTTAAAGTTTTTACGAGTGTATGATGAACAAAAATGAAAAGAGGTTCTTTCCTGTCGTTAAGTTTCATTTGTAAGACCAGGGCAGCAAAACCGCTGTAATGATCCGGGTGCAAATGACTTATCAGTATGCCATTAATTGAATTATAAGAAATGCTCCTGGAAAGAAGTGCCCGGGAAACTGAATCGCCCGCATCAACCAGCAAATTATACTTTAAATCGGAAATCATTAAGCAGGAATGGAACCTCTCCAGCGAGGTTTTCCCTGAACCGGTGCCTATAAATCTGATTTTCAATGTAACGTTAATTTAATGGAACAATATGACCATTAAGACCAAATTGTTTGTTGACTACCTGCAGAAAACTTTCTGCTTCATCACGTTTCTCAAATCTACCGACATAAACAACGCTGAAATCAGTTCCTCCTACTGATTTATTCCTGATGAAAGAATAATATCCTTCATCTTCAAATGATTTCTTCAGTGAAGCTGCATTTGAATCATTACTGAAAGCTCCGGCTTGAATAGTAAACTGGTAACTGACCGGATTTTCATCAGAAGTCATCTCCTGTAATGAAGGTGGGGGTTCATTTTCAGCAGGTATCTCTCGCTCAGCAATTTTAATATAAGGCGAGTTTGGATATTCTTTTTTCAGTCTATTCAGGAAAGTCGAGGCTGTATTATATAATCCTATGGAATA
>DATICR010000549.1:0-5016 GCA_035456745.1 Ignavibacteriaceae bacterium | reverse complement strand
TTTCGGAAACATATAATTTTTTTCGTATAAGGTGTCGATTTTGTAGATTAATTTCTTAGTCTACATTTATGAATCGATATAAAGGAAGGAAACAGAATTCTTATTACACTATTTAAAAGATTTTTGTTGAAATAATTTTCAATAAAAAAAATTATAAAATTGCAGATGCAAAGGGGAGTGACTTCTTAATGACGGAAATCAGTAAGAAAATTCCAAACTGAAAAAATATTTTCAAAATATCGATTAAAATCGAATGAATATTCCATTTGTGAGATTGGGTAAGATCAAAGTATGATGAATGATGACACCGAATGACTATAATTAACTTTATAAACTTTGCGTGTTTCGGCTAGAGCTTCCTTGCAATCACAACAACCGTTTTCAATATTTCAGCAGCTCCGGAATGTTTATTAAGTGCTTCAAGAAATATAATGTATATTCCCATCCGGAGCACCTGTCCGTCATCGCCTAAACCATCGAATACAATTGAACCGTGAGAAGCGGTCGGCTGATTGTTTGCAACTGTTCTCACCAATCTTCCCCGATTATCAAATATTTTAATTCTGATCTGGGAAGTCGACTGAGTTAGTGAATAATTTATTATCGAAAAATCTTCAAAGCCATCATTATCAGGTGAGAAAGGGTTTGGTGAAACAGATATTTTAGAAATCTTATTACTGTTATCCGTAAAAATGCTGTTTTGTTTTCCGGGAGTTGCACCTTCAGGATTAACGCAGGTACTCCAGTTGTCAGGATAATTTCCGTTCAATCCGGGATTTATCCTCTCGAGTGATTTATTCTTTGTAATATTTATATCTCTGTTAGTCCAGTTAGATGAATATATCACAGAATCTACGACTGAACCTTTTACATCTTTTAACAGGATTAATTCTCCATCATTGGAAAGACCTAGGTCAGATGAACCCGCAAATGAAATGTTGAAAAAGTTTTTTAGATCATATTTCTTCAGGATGATTGAATCAGCTGATAAAAGAAAATAGTCTCCGGATTTAATCATTACAGCAGAATCGGTAAGCCTGATGGAATTTCCTTTTTCATCTTCCATCTGCCAGCCCCCGATATTTATTGAATCTGCACTTCTATTATAAAATTCAATGAACTCGCAATTATCAATTCCTGCATCAAACATAATTTCATTTATTATGACTGAATTTCTTTCAGTGGACGGAATATTTTCTATCGAATTTTCTTTGCCGGGAGTGCTTTTATAGCTGCTTAAACAGGAAGCCCAATTGCTTTTTTCTTCCGAAGGTGAACAAGCAGATATCCTTTCAAGTGAATAACCGTTTTTTCCTCCCCATTCAGACTTATAATGGACACTGTCAATGACGGCATCCCTGAAATCATAAATCATAGCTCCATCATCAGAATTTCCCAAAATGCCAAAGTTAGATATAAGCACATTTTTTACATCAGGATGATATGAATGAAAGGATGTATCCCTTGAAATGACTACGAAATTATCCGGCTGAAGATAAAAATCTTTGCCTGTAATAAAATTTCTGGAGGGAGTTGACAACAGGTCGCTCACCATCCAGTTTTTCAAATTTATACTATCAGTTGAAATGTTTAATAATTCAATCCATTCAGGTTCTCCATCCGGAGGGTCATACATTATTTCATTTATTATCATTTCCCGGTTTGCAAATCCATATTGTATAAAACGTTCCGCATAATTATTGAGAGTATCCTCATCAGCAGGGGAATACGCTTGTACTGCGGTTAGAATTCCTGCAGAAAGATTTTGAATTGATTCTGTTGAAACTACATAAATAGAATCTTCCGGGTTTAATTTAATGTCTGATTGAGCAGATAAAATTTTATCAGGAACATAATCAGAATCACTGTCATACCGGAATTCCACTCTTATTCCTGACGCAGAATGACTGCCTTTATTTTTTATCAGGGCAGATATAAATACAGTGTCACCTGAAACCGGGAACTCTGGCCTGGAGGATATTTTTGCAATGATTATATCATTTGCCTTTGGAGTAATGCTGTTTACTCTGCCGGGAGTGCTGTTTTCTATATCTTCCGATGTTCCCCAGTTTGACGGAACATTTGAACCGGCGGCGATTGAAATCCTTTCCAATGAAAATCCTCCGGTTCCTCCCCAATCTTTTCTGAAAAAAACAGAATCCATGGTTTGGCCCCGCGAATCCTTAAGCAAAAATCCGTCGGCATCATTATTTAATACCGGCAGGTTAATTACTGTTAATCCGGATAGTATAAACCGATGATAATTAAGTATTGAAGAATCTTTTGCAAGTAAAAGATAATTTTCAGGGGGAATCCGGATTTCTGATTTTATTTCAGTATGCGATGGAGTCGTAATTATATCACTGACAAACCAGTTCATTAAACTGATTGAATCACCTGACGTGTTAAAGATTTCCACCCATTCAGGCTCACCGCCCGAAGGTGAATACATAATTTCATTTATAAGTATCGTGGAAGCAGGATAGCCAGGTGAAATATTTTTAATAAGATAATTATTGCTGGTATCCATATCAGGTTTAAAAATGGCCTCTGCATAATAACAATGGAGAGACTGCAAATTATCTATTGTATATTCTGTCTCAATTATCAATGAATCATCCTGCTGCAAACTCAGATTTGAAATCGTTTGCAGCAAAACCTCCGGAATTGAATCAAGATCTGTATCTTCATAAAGCTTTAACGAAAAATTCCCCGGGTTCATTCCATAATTATTTATTTTAATCTTCAGAAAAGTATTGTCACCGAATACCGGGAATAAAGGGGAGGGAATAATATCATCGACAGAAATATCATAGAATTTTTTTGTCACTGTATTTATAAATCCGGGGGTGCCATTATTTCTGCTTCGGGTAGATGCCCAGTTCACCGGATCAGTGGAAGGGTTTTCCGGATCAATACGTTCCATGGATTTACCGTCTTTACCTCCCCATTCATCTGAATATTCGAGTGAGTCTATTACCAGGTTCAGGGAATCAAGCAATATTATTTTATCGCCGGAGTTATTCAAAGCCGGTAACGACTTTACAATTAATAAAGAGGTGATATTGAAGTAGTTTAGAATTGAACTGTCTGATGAAATGACAGCATATTCATCCGGATAAATAATTAAAGAATTTCGATTTACTATGACTGTATCGATGCCATCGGCCATCCGATAATTTTTCAAGTCAATGATTTTATTACTCCTGTTAAATATTTCTAACCACTCAGGCTGCGGGGAATCCGGATCATACATAAATTCATTTATAACCAGGTCATTTCTTTGCTCATAAATCAGGATACCGGTCATATTGGTGTAAGCAATATTGTTAGTTGTATCATCATCAGCTGAAACATTCAATTTCATGATATAATAATTGTCTCCTTCATGGCAGTCGGGAGATGTCATATATAATTTTATACTATCACCCGGAGACAAGGGAGTTGAATTTAATGATGATATCAGTTCGGAAGATTGCGGGATGGAATCCTGATTAACATCATTATAAAGGGAAAGAGAATATTCCGGAGATAAATTTAACCCTTCATTTTTTATATTAATCTCGAATTCCACAGGTTCTCCAACAATTCCATAATCCTGAGTTGTGAATGAAAATATTTTAAGATCATTATTCTTTGGTGTTACTGAATTAATTTCTCCGGGTGTTGCCTTAAAAATACTTTCCGAAGTGTGCCAGTTGTCCTGCTGATTTCCCGGAACATTAACTGAAATCCTTTCGAGTGACCTTCCCTCGCCTCCACCCCAATCAGGTGTAAAAACAAGACTATCAATGATATTACCCAGCGAATCTTTAATAACAACGGCATCACCGGTATTATTCAGTGCGGGCAGATTAAACTCTATTATTTCAGAAGTTACTGAATAATAATTCAGGATTGAAGAATCTTTGGTAAGCACGACAAATGAATTACCCGGTATAATGAAATCCTGATAGGTGATTGTAACCGTATGATCTTCGTCAGAAAATTTCCATTTATTAATATTTATTGCTGAAGGAGTCCTGTTATAAATTTCTATCCATTCCGGTTCACCACTATATGGTGCATACATTATTTCGTTAATAACAACATCGTTGTACAAACTTCCTTGAGGATAAACGATAAAGTCTTTACAAACCATATTATCTAATGTATCTTCATCCGGCGTATAAATTATTTTGACTATTATATTATAGATACCTGTGGAAGCGGAATTTATTCCTGTTGAAGCAATAACAGAATCTACCGGATTTAAGTTGAAAAATTCCTGCGAATAAATCTGCTCATTATTTTGGGGAACCGAGTCGAGATTTGTATCATTAAAGATTTTAACATTAAATGATTCTGCGGTATTTTCTCCCTGATTTTTTATTATAGCTTCAATTGAAATATCATCTCCCTGAACAGGTATCAGAGGCAAAATCTTAACGGCACTTATTGAAAGATCAAAATTCACAGGAGTAACTGAGTTCTTAAATCCCGGAGTTCCGTTTAATGGAATTGAATTCAGCCAATTGGTTTGCGAACTGTCAGATTCCACATAAATTTTTTCATCAGAATGAGACTGGGAATTATCAGCGGTATATGTATAAATATCAATTGTATCATTTGATGCTGATAATAGCCAGATTGGCCGATCAGCCGTATTTGCCATGCCCGTCGAGCCGAATGAATTATCAGAAATTTTAAGCAACAGAGCTTCACCAGGAATGAGATCATTATAAATTCCTGAACTGAAATCATAGTCACCTTCAAGGATCACAGCATAAGTCAATGGTGTAAGCATTGTACCTTCACCTGCATCGGAAATGATGTCCGGAGATGCCGAATAATATTTTATTTTAAAATCAGATAAATCAATACTTTCAGTGGAGCTGGTGTTATATAATTCTATGAACTCATTGTTGCCAGACGAAGGATAAAACATTATTTCACTTAATCTAACAAACGTGCCGGTTTGAGCAGCAGAATAAGAAGTAATAAACAGTAGTAGACAAAGGACCCTTTTCATTTACC
>DATICR010000548.1:0-3779 GCA_035456745.1 Ignavibacteriaceae bacterium | reverse complement strand
GACTTAATAATATAAGTAAAGAATATACCCATTGTATTCCCTTTTGGTTTTGCGGAGAGACAGGGATTTGCTTCGCAGATCCCAAAAGGGATCGTTAAAACAAAAAATGCCCCTGGTCGCTATCGCTCCCCAGTGTTTTTTATTCCCCTTCGCTTACAAAAGCAAGCTTTTAACGCTTCGGGAAATAAAAAACCCCGATTTTCATCGGGGCATTTTTTGTTTTGCGGAGAGACAGGGATTCGAACCCCGGAAGGACTTACATCCTTAACGGTTTTCAAGACCGCCGCATTCAACCACTCTGCCATCTCTCCGTATTTTGAAGTTCTTTAAATTTCAAACCGCCCTTATATGATTTTATTTCTTTTTCTCTCTTATAAGCGTCTGCACTTGAAATGATTTCCTCAATATATACTATCTTCCACGGTTTATACGCTTTTGTTGATCTTGTTTTACCAGAATTATGTTCTTCTAATCTTCTATTAAGATTTGAAGTGCAACCTATATAATATCGCTCTTTTACTAAACTTTGTAAAATGTAAACTACCATTTTTACTGGCAACCTTTATCCCGCCTTGCGGGAACTCTGCCATCTCTCCGGTTACTGAGTTTACAAAATCTCGCTCATCGGGGAAAATCATTATTTCGGGCTACAAATATAGGAATAGTTTCATATTTTGACAAAATGAAAAATAAATCAATCTGCTTTTAATAATATATTTCTCAAACCTGTCCAAAATAAATCGTACCCTAAAGCGAAAAACTTAAACTGTTAACCGCAATTTACGCAGGTGGTTTATTAAATCCATTATTGTTATCTTAATTGAGAATATATCAATATTTAAGAAAATATCAGTCCAAAGGGAGAAAAAATATGAAGAAGATTTGGTACCTGTTTTTTCTTATTTCATTTTTGATTTTATTCTATTCCACTCCCATTTTTACTCAAAATAATATAAGCAGTACAGGAAAAGCACCACACTCCTCTTACTTTTCAAATTTCTCTTTCCCCGGAAAGCAAAATAATTTACTCACATTCTGCCGTTATATGTATTATTATGATGCAACTACATCTATGATCGGCAGAATTTCAACCAGCGTAAATTGTCAGGGTGGAGTCCTGGCCCTCTGGACGCCGCCCGCATTCCCTTCTGCGGGAGTAGAAGGCGGCAACGGAAATTTTTATATTCTTTGCTCAGGGCAGCCGAATCTTTTATGCCGGCTGGATACTGCCACAGGTACGGTTAATATATTAGGTCAGATCTCCGGTATGGGTAACGCATCAGCTAATGGCATCGCTTACGATGCCGTAAATAGTTCTTACTATTTAATCGGCTTTACAGGATCGACAAATAATTTGTATAATCTTGATGTTAATACTCTTGAGGCCACGCTGGTCTCCGGTTTTAATTCAACAAGTGCAATGATTGCTATTGCTATTGATTCTAACGGTGTTGGCTATGGTTACACCTTAATGCCTGACAATAACGCCTACACATTTGATCCGGTATCCGGTAGTTTTTCCGTTTTAGGTTCAATAGGATTTAATGCCAATTACGGACAGGATATGGATATCGACAGAGAGACCGGTATTATATACCTCGCCGCTTTTAATGCTGATACTTTCAGCGGTGAATTGAGGCAAATGGATCCGGCCACCGGAATGACAACATTGATATATCCATTCTCTGATCAGTTCTCTGTATTTGAATTCGACAACCTTTATAATGTAACGCCTGTGGAATTGATTTCATTTGAGGCAAAGACAACTGATGGGGATGTTGCATTAAGCTGGTCTACTGCAACTGAAACCAATAATAAAGGTTTCGAAATTGAAAAGAACCCGGGATACGGCAGTTTTCAAAAGACAGCTTTCGTTGAAGGACACGGAACGACGACAGAACTACGGCACTACAGCTATATTGATAAAAATATTTCTCCCGGTAAATATTTGTATCGTTTAAAACAGATTGATTTAGATGGTACATCTTCATATTCAAAAGAAATTGAAGTTGATGCCGTTTTACCGCTGAAATTTTCTTTGAGCCAGAATTACCCGAATCCTTTTAACCCGATCACTACAATAAAGTTTTCAATACCCCAAAAAGTTCAGGTAAATCTGACTATATATGACATACTTGGTGAAAAAGTTAAAGAACTGAAGAACGAAGTGATGAGCCCGGGATATTATGAAGTTGAGTTTAATGCAACTGATTTGGCATCAGGGGTGTACTTTTGCAGGATAAAGGCAGGAGATCCTTCGACAGGCTCAGGACAGGTTTTTACTCAAACGAAGAAGATGGTCCTCCTTCGTTAGCTCTCCGGCGGACAGGTCCTCCTTAGTTAGTACTCCGGCCCGCTCCGACGGATTTGTGACATCAGTCCCGCATACGCTGCATTTTTTAGGATTAATGAATTTTTTTGTTTCTTTTGTATTTACTATAGGGAATGGAGGGCGATACTTGTAGTTACCATATAATTAATTCTGGTCAATGATATTTTTTAATTTCGGGGTGCGGTCTATGATTCCCTCTTGCGTTAAAATTTCACAAGTATGTGTACATCTTAAATTTTGCTAGTTTATAATACCGAATTAGCTGTTACAATTGACAAAATGAATATATGGCATTGGAGGTCAGGTCGTAGTTTTTTCAGTTCTATCGACACTTAGGGAAATAGTCAAAGTGCTGCAACATCTGAATACCTGATGGTCCAACCTACTGGGCTGCCACGGTCTATAATTTCTGTTATTATTTCTGTAAACCGTGGCAGCATAATTAGAAAGTTAGAGCCGAACACTTCCGGCACTCCATTGATTATGTATGCTATTATTCCTAAAGCTTTCCATTTCTCTTAAATAATATAGCCAGAGTAATTGTTGATCCCGGGAATGTAATTGCCCAAAGTGATGCCGGCCAGATTAAAGGATGAATGTAAATCTGTAAAAGAAGAAACGGTATCAGCAGACCATTTGCAATCAAAAATTTTCGTGCAGTTCTCTCCAGCCCTCCACCTGTGAATACGAAAGCAGTAAAGAGAGTCGACAAACTCATAAACGAATAGCCGAGTACATCCACGGAATAAATAAATGAATCAAACGGAGTAAAGAGAAAAGGACGAATGCTTTCTATTTCACCATTAAGCATATGCGGCACAACAAGGGAGAGCTGAACATAATAGTTGATGCTGACCATAACGGTATAAACAACAGCAAACAGAATTCCGGCGTGACTCCAGATTTTTTTATCTACAGGCGCATAGTAATGAACGCAAAGTATAAGTAGTGCAAAAGATGGAGCGAGAAGTAATGAGGGTATAAGGAGTACTATAATACCCAGCGCAGTACTGGCATTTTCCGGACCACCGCCTGAGCCCATTAAATTAAACCATTCGCCAAGCTGTCCAATTATGTAAATAATACTGAATAGCGATGCAAAGAATGCCGACCAGTAGCCAAGCTTGTTTTCATTTTGTGATACCTGAATTTCCATTATTATTACTCCTTATTTAGTGCTAATAATATATAAATGTAAAACGCTTCCAATTGAAATGTCCGGACAAATCCACATTCTCCTGGCATATCACTCCCAAGTGAGCACATATATTCTGATATTGTTAATAATCCTGAAGAACGGTGGACCCTATAGTGGCTAAAACTTAATCATAACCCCAGGTTTCTTAAGTATAAATCGTAGGAAAATTAAGGTAATTTCAAGACATAGACAATAAGTATTCGATTTTTTTATGCCGGTGTGTAATGACTCAATAGAAATGTCAGTAAT
>DATICR010000547.1:0-3380 GCA_035456745.1 Ignavibacteriaceae bacterium | reverse complement strand
TAATGGCTCAAAAAGAAAATAATGAACCGGTTACAGTTAGTTATGTTAATCTTGAAAAATATATCGGCCTATGGTATGAAATTGCAAAAATTCCTAACAGTTTTCAAAAAAAATGTACAAAAAATACCACAGCCATTTATTCTTTCAATGAAGATAGTACAATTAAAGTTGTAAATAGTTGTGCCACACAGGACGGAGAAATTTCTTCTTCTGAAGGACTGGCAAGAACAGTTGATAAAAAAACAAACTCTAAACTTGAAGTTAGTTTTGTTAGTATATTCGGGATACATTTATTCTGGGGCGACTACTGGATAATTGGTCTTGATGAAGATTACAATTATGCTGTTATTGGAACGCCTGACCGTAAATACGGATGGATAATTGCCCGAAGCAAATTCCTCGATGAAGGCACAATTAAAGAAACGTATGAAATTCTGAAAAAGAATGGATACAATCCTAAGGATTTTGTGATGACTTTACAGGAATGATGGGTAAAAATGAGAAGTATTTTTTGTGGCACCAGAGACTGGGAGAACTGAAAAAGGAAAGAAGTAATCTGAAGAAATAATTAGTAAAAAGTAAGAAGTGTTCGCACAAATATTTCCAGATGCTTCAGTAGCCTTCATTATATCTGGAAATTATCATTCTGTCTTAAGCAAAGCCATTTATGGACCTTGGCTACAGTAAATGTGAAATATCTCCCGTAGCTTAGGTCTCCGACCAGATTGATTCAGAATCAATAGGTTAAGGAATGTTCGTTTCATTAATAATTTTAGAGTTGTACATATTTCCCGATATATTTCTTTTTTACATTTAAAGAAATAGCAATTTTAATATAATTCATTATTTTACGTGGCATTCATTTTGTCTCAACTGAACAATGAAAAAAATATCAACATTTCTACTACTACTTATTATAGGCATTTCAATTTATCATTTCTGGCCGGAAAAAGAATTAAAACATCCGGCAGGTGTTTTAGTACCGAATGATCCGGTTCAGGTTTCTGTAACAAATCCTGTCCCCTGGCAAAAGGATGATTATACAATTACCCCGCTTGCTGAATTCTCAATAAAGGCATTCGTATTGAGCACCAACCATTTTTCTGTTGGAAGAGAAAGTGATCTTTCTCCGATTGATCTGGCACTAGGATGGGGAGAAATGTCTAACCAGGCAATAATCGACGATCTTGATATCAGTCAGAGTAACCGCTGGTATCACTGGAAAACGAAAGTACTTATAATTCCTGCACATGAAATCAGTACTCACAGCGCAAATATGCATATTATCCCTGCTGATGAAAAAATCGAAGATACACTTGATGAATTATACAAAGGGTGTATCATAGAGATGAAAGGATATCTTGTATCTGTAAATGCAACCGATGGCTGGCATTGGAGCAGTTCATTAAGAAGAGATGACACAGGAGGAGGGGCATGTGAACTGGTCTGGGCAAATGAATTAAATATCATAGAACAATAGGGTGTGTTACACAATTATATTATTTGTCATTTAGTAAGCCATTAATAATAATTGTTGACCCTCTACAAGGGTCGGGGACAGTTGACTATTGAAGATTCTACAATAATTGAACCTTTCGATACAATGTCTTAACCAGCTCCAAATAGCAATTCCTGTTGTGCATCAGTCTGAATAGTCAGTAAATATATTCGAACAAGAGAAATGGGATATATTTGTTAAGGTTATTACAGATTCTTCTTATTTCACAATAGTTGCTTAAAAGCATTTATTTTCATTTCTTAATTATTAGAATTCCCATTCTAATTTCCGGCATAATTCATTTATTTCCCTTATTTACAGGCATTTTATGATTGTTTGTGGAATGGCATAATATTGGGGAATTTCCTGAATGAATAGGAGGAATTATGAACAAAAATTTTCAATTATACTTAATAATGATAACTTTCTTTCCAGTGCTTTCAGTTTTTGCACAGATGGGAGGAGGGGGCGGCGGATTTATAAATCCTGATTCAATACAGACAGTAACTAAAAGCGGTAAAGCTATAGTCGACACCACCACTATGATGCATCCAATGTACTATCTTGATGAAAACAATGACGGTACACCTGATTTCATGCTGAATTTTGGACCGTGGTGGTATGAGCCGGACAGCAGTGAGGCAATAAGACCGCAGGATGGAGATCAAATAACAATCGAAGGCGGTCTGGTGGAGGAGACTATGATGGGTTATGATATGATAATTGTATACGAAATAAATGGAGAATACTGGCGTGATCCTTTTGATTCATTCTGGAATTTTATGGGGTATTATTCTCACGGAGGAGGCGGATGCGGTGGCAGCGGTTTCGGATGGATGTTTGATTCACTTCAGACAGTTGAACTTTCAGGTACATCATTAGTTGACAGTACTTTTATGATGGCGATGTACTACCTGGATACCAACAATGATAACGTTCCGGATTATATGCTTAACTTTGGTCCCTGGTGGTATGAACCCGAATCCGGTGCAGTTCGTCCTGAGAATGGTGATCAGATTACAATAACCGGTGGAGCAATCGAGCGGGAATACCTTCCAATGGTAATAGTCTACGAAATCAACGGGCTTCAGTGGATAGATTCGACACTATTCTGTCAAAATTTCGGTGGTAACTGGATTCACCGTTATATGAATGATCCTGTTAGTTTCTTTACACCGTTTGATAATGAAGACCGGATGCAGATTAATCCTGATTGGTGGCATATGGGTGGTCCCGGTGGCGGTGGAATGATGGCCGATTCAATGTACTGCCAGATATTTGAAACATCATATGAACAACTGCCAGGACTTGAAAATCAAAATGTTTTTGCTGCTTATGAAGTAGATATGTATTTGCCTAACGGTATGAATGGATTGCATCAGGGCGGCGGCTGCGGGTATGGTATGCAGCTTAATTCTGAAGCAGATTATCAACTTCATTATAATGACATACAGGCAGAGGGGAATAATATTGATGAATCAACAATACAAGTAAAATATTATGATGCTCAAAGCTCTACCTGGACAAGTTATCCGGGTGCTGTTGCAGATGCACAGTATAATACTGTTACGTTTTCAAGTACCCTGATAAGCAATTTTATCATATTAACAGCTAACCTGACAACTAATATTGAACCATCAAATAAATATACGCCTGACGAATTCACACTTGAACAGAATTATCCGAATCCTTTTAATCCCTCTACTCTAATCAATTTCGGTTTGTCAAAAAATGAAAATGTTACCTTGAATATATATAATGTTTTAGGACAAAAAATCGAGACACTTATTAATGGAAATTACAGTGCCGGCCATCATTCGGTTGTTTTCGACGCTGGGGCAAAAGGATTATCATCAGGAACATACTTCTATGAACTCATTAC
>DATICR010000546.1:0-23781 GCA_035456745.1 Ignavibacteriaceae bacterium | reverse complement strand
TTATTCTTTCACTGCTCGGGTTAATTTTTATTCTGCAGACTGTTTTTGTTGCCCCGGTCTCTATAGCGTTTGCAATATTTATTTATCTGCTTGAATTATTGGTCGCTTTAATTCAGGCATACATTTTTACTATACTAACATCCTTGTTTATCGGGATGGCGGTTCATCAGGAACATTAATCTGTCAATAATTTATTTACTTTAACAATCAGGAGAAATTAATATGGATTTAGCATGGTTGGGCGCAGGAATCGGCGCCGGGATAGCAGTTATTGGTGCAGGCCTTGGTATCGGTAAACTGGCAGGCTCTGCCCTTGAAGCTATGGGAAGACAACCTGAAGCTGCAGGAGCAATAAGAACTGCGATGATCATTGCTGCCGCTCTTATTGAAGGAATTGCATTCTTCGCTCTGGTTATCTGTATTTTATTGGCCGTAAAAGCCTAAATTCGTTTCGGTAATTTTTTATTAAAATCAGGAAAGAATAATGTTAACGGGATTTATTTTATCGGTTCTTGCTTTGGAAGAAAAAGGCAGCCTGATTAGTGTTAACCCGGGACTGATTTTCTGGACAGTCATTACTTTTATAGTTCTTATGATCCTTCTTAAGAAAGTGGCCTGGAAACCAATTCTTACGGCTCTGGATCAAAGAGAAGCTGCTATCCGGGAATCTCTTGAGAAAGCAGAAAAAGCCAGGGAGGAAGCCCAGAAGGTTCTGGATGAAAATAAGACTAATATTGCACAGGCAGAAGAAGAATCAAAAAAAATTATCGATCAAAGTCGTGCATATGCTGAAAAGTTGAAGGAACAGATAATCAGAGAGAGCAAAGAACAAGCAAAGAAAATCGTTGATAATGCTGCGGATGAAATAGAAAGAAAAACAGAAGCTGCTTTTAATGATTTGAAAAACCAGGTTGCTGAAATTGCAATAAATGCTGCAGAAAAAATTCTTAAGGAAACTTTGAATAAAGAGACTAATAAGAAAATTGTGGATAAGTATATAGATAATATATCCAGGAACTGAGAATGGCAGATTATAAAGTATCATTAAGATATGCAACTTCCCTGATTGATTTGGCTCTCGAAAAGAATATTCTGGATTCTGTTTCGAACGATATTGAATTTGTTGGTGACACTCTGGAAAAATGTCCGGAACTAAAGAGAGCTCTGGAAAATCCTGTTATCAAACCGGAAACCAAATCATCAATTTTGGATGAGATATTTAAATCCAGGATAAATCCTGAGACAATGCATTTTATCAGGTTCCTGGTAAAAAAGGGAAGAGAAAATCTGCTCGGCGAAATTGTTTCAAAATTTCTTGGGCTCAGGGACAAAAACATGAATATTGTAAATGTTGATGTTCAATCTGCATATGAAATGACCGAGGATCAGAAAGAAAAATTGAAAACCAGAATTGAAAAGGTGCTGAATAAAAAAGCTCGCTTCAGGATTAAAATTAACCCGGAAGTTGTCGGCGGATTTATTGCAAAAGTAAATGATACAGTTTATGATGCTTCTGTAAAACATCAACTGGAAACTTTAAAGCAGATACTGTTGAAAAACGGAACTGCATTAAATTAATATTGGAATTTAAAAAGGAAGAATTAAAATGGCTGAAGTAAGACCGGATGAAATATCTGCCATATTAAGAAAACAATTATCAGGCTTTGAAAGCGAAATTGATATTTATGATGTAGGTACTGTTCTGCAGGTCGGAGATGGTATCGCCAGAGTGTATGGATTGTCTAATGTAATGGCCAGTGAGCTTGTGGAATTTCCTAATGATGTATTTGGCATGGTTCTTAATCTTGAAGAGGATAGTGTGGGTTGTGTGCTGTTTGGAGAGTCGACTCTTGTTAAAGAGGGAGATACTGTCAAAAGAACCAAACGGGTTGCCTCAATGCCTGTTGGAGATGTAATGCTCGGCAGAGTAATTACTCCGCTTGGTCTTCCTATTGACGGTAAAGGACCCATAAATACAAAGGATTTTTTACCCATTGAAAGAAAAGCACTGGGTGTTATACAACGTCAGCCGGTAAAAGAACCATTGCAGACAGGTATTACAGCTATAGATGCAATGATTCCAATCGGCAGAGGTCAGAGAGAATTAATTATCGGTGACAGGCAAACCGGTAAAACTGCAGTGGCGGTTGATACGATAATAAATCAGAAATTTACCCATACCGATGAAGCAAAAAACCTCGGAATAAAACCTGTATATTGTATTTATGTTGCGGTGGGACAGAAAAGCTCTACGATTGCTCAGGTGGTTGCAAGATTAAATGAGCACGGTGCAATGGATTATACAACTGTAATTTCCGCCGCGGCTTCAGAACCAGCCCCTCTTCAGTTTATTGCACCTTATTCCGGCGCAACACTTGGTGAATATTTCAGAGATAATGGACGTCATGCCCTGGTCATTTATGATGATTTGTCAAAACAGGCTGCTGCTTATCGTGAACTTTCTCTTTTGTTGAGAAGGCCTCCGGGACGTGAAGCTTACCCGGGAGATGTTTTTTATCTTCATTCACGACTCCTTGAGAGAGCTTCAAAATTAAGCGAGGATCTCGGTGGCGGAAGTTTAACCGCTCTTCCTGTTATTGAAACTCAGCAAAGTGACGTTTCTGCGTATATTCCAACTAATGTTATTTCGATTACAGACGGACAGATTTACCTGGAATCAAATCTCTTCAATGCCGGTGTGAGACCAGCTATCAATGTCGGCATATCTGTATCCCGCGTTGGCGGTAATGCACAGATTAAAGCAATGAAGAAAGTCGCCGGTACATTAAAACTTGAACTTGCTCAATACAGAGAGCTTGAAGCATTCGCTAAATTTGGTTCTGACCTCGATAAATCTACTTTAAGAACACTAGCAAGAGGTGCCCGGCTGGTTGAGCTTTTGAAACAGGGACAATATTCACCTGTTCCCATTGAACGGCAGGTCATTAGTATTTTCCTGGGAACAAATGGTTTATTGGATGATATACCTCTCCCGGATATAAAACAATTCGAAAAGGAAATTCTGGAATATATCGGGGTAAAATATAACCAGATTCTCGAATCAATAAAAAAAGAAAAACAGCTCTCTGATTCTATTATTGACGAAATTAAAAAAGCAGCCGAAGAATTTAAGATGGTATTCAAAAAGAGTGCATAGCAGATGGCTACGTTAAGAGACATAAAGAACAGGATCAGAGGTGTGCAGAGTACACAACAAATTACCAAGGCCATGAAGATGGTCGCTGCAGCGAAACTCAGACGAGCACAGGAGAATATAGTTAATGCCAGACCATATGCCAGGAAAATTGCTGAAATGCTCTCCGACCTGGTTACTGAAGAAGATCTCAATACAAATCCTTTTATACATCAGAGAGAAATAAATAATGTTGCTTTTGTAATAGTTTCTGCAGACCGTGGTTTATGCGGTGCTTTTAATACAAACATCATCAGAGAAACTGCTGCAATTATTCAAAATGAATATTCCACAGGTGCTTCCGCTGCAGCTCATTTGTTCTGCGTAGGGAAAAAAGGTTTTGAATTCTTTTCAAAAAGAGATTATGATGTGACAGGAAAAAGAATCGGTTTTTTCTCTACCCTCTCATATGACAATGCACTGGATATTACAAAAGAGTTAATAGATGCATATCTGGATGGAACTTTTGACAAAATTATTATAGTATATAATGAGTTTAAATCAATAATACAGCAAAGGATTGTGAAGGAGCAATTTCTTCCTGTCCCTATTCAAAAGGAATCAGAAGAAGAATTAAAGAAACAGCCAAATTATATTTTCGAACCAAACCAGAAAGCAATTTTCAATTATCTCCTTCCTAAATATTTAAAAGCCCAGATGTGGCGAATCCTTCTTGAATCTAACGCTGCTGAATTAGGTGCTAAAATGACGGCAATGGATAATGCTACGACAAATGCCAAGGAACTTATAAGAACTTTACAGATTAAATATAATAAGGAAAGACAGGCAGCTATCACAAAAGAAATTCTTGAAATTGTTTCAGGTGCCAATGCATTAAAAGAAAGTAATTCATAGATAATTACACTGAGAAAATTCGTATAAAAATATTTAGATGTTATGTTTGAAGATCTGACACTGAAACTCGAAACATCCCTTAAAAAAATAAGAGGACAGGGAAAGTTAACAGAGAAGAATATTTCTGATTCTTTAAGAGAGATTCGTCGTATTCTTCTTGATGCCGATGTTAATTACCGTGTGGCTAAAGAATTTATTGATAATGTTTCGCAGAAAGCACTCGGTACTGAAGTAATTAATTCTATTACGCCTGGACAATTAATAACCAAAATTATATATGATGAATTAACTCAATTGCTGGGTAATAGTAATAGTGACATTAAAATAAATGCTTCCGGTATAACTTCAATTCTGATAGTCGGGCTTCAGGGTTCCGGTAAAACTACTTTCAGCGGTAAACTTGCAAAAAGACTCAAAGAAAAAAACCGCAAAATAATGCTTGTAGCAGCTGACGTATATAGACCCGCGGCTATTGAACAATTGAAAACGCTTGGAGCACAGATAAACATAAATGTTTTTTCTCTTCCGGAACCGGATGCAAGGAAGGTGGCTGCTGAAGCTCTTAGTTTTGCAAAAGAGAAAAATATTGATACTTTAATTGTAGATACTGCCGGACGTCTTCATGTTGATGAAGAAATGATGACGGAGGTTGCAGATATAAAAAATCTGTTGAATCCGGACGAAATACTTTTCGTTGTGGATTCTATGACCGGCCAGGATGCCGTGAATTCTGCCAGGATTTTCAACGATAAAGTGAATTATGATGGTATAGTTCTTACAAAACTTGATGGTGATTCCCGCGGGGGAGCTGCCCTGTCAATTCGGCAAGTAGTGGGAAAACCCATTAAATTCGTCAGTAATGGCGAAAAATTAACGGATATTGAAGTTTTTTACCCTGAAAGAATGGCTTCACGTATATTGGGCAAGGGGGATGTTGTTTCCCTGGTGGAAAAGGCCCAGGAAAGTTTCGATGAACTGGAAGCAGAACGCCTAGAAGAAAAATTAAGGAAAAATAAATTTGATTTTGATGATTTTCTTAAGCAAATTAAAGTAATCAAGAAAATGGGTTCTTTGTCATCCTTATTGGGAATGATTCCTGGAATAGGTTCACAGATAAAAAATGCCAATATCGATGATAAAGCACTTGTAAAAGTTGAGGCAATTATACAGTCTATGACAATTGAAGAACGTTCAACTCCAAAATTACTGAACGGCAGCAGACGTAAAAGAATTGCCAGAGGGAGCGGCACCTCCATTCAGGACGTTAACCGCTTGGTTAAACAATTTAGCGAAATGCAGAAGATGATGGGACAAATGGCAAGAAAAGGTTTTGGTGGTGCCCCATCAATGAAGAATTTTAAATTTAATTGAATAGAGACTAAATCAGGAGGTCAATAATTTGGCAGTCAAGTTAAGATTAAGACGAATGGGAAAGAAAAAACAACCTATTTATAAGATTGTTGCAGCAGATTCCAGATCCCCGAGAGACGGGAAATTTTTGGAGTCAATCGGATTATATAATCCTTTGACAAATCCTCATACTTTGAACGTAAATGAAGACAGAGCATTATACTGGTTAAATAGCGGTGCACAGCCTACAGATACAGTCAGGAGTTTATTAAGACAGAAAGGAATTACCTTAAAAAGAGATTTAATCCGTAAAGGTCTTTCTGAAGATAAGATTCAGTCTGAACTGGAACAGTGGACTAAAATGCAGGAAGCTAAACAGACGCGCAGAAATCAGGGAAAGAAAACGACAGAGAAGAAAAACGAAACTAGTGAGGAAGCCAATACTGCAAAGTCCGTAGGTGAAAATATTACTCCGGAAAAGAACACGGAACAGGTAGTAGAATCTGAAAAAAGTACGGCAGAAGTAAAGGGCGCTACTTCTGAAGAAAATACCAAAGAAAAAGAATAATCTTTCTCTAAAGCATTTTCCCCGTACATTATTTCTAAAGCTCCCGTGCTTTAATATAGGAGGCTTCTTTCTATGAAAGAATTCATCGAATATATCGCCAAGCATTTGGTCGATAACCCGGAAAATGTCTCTATTGATGAGAAAGCTCCGGAAGAAAATAAAATTGTACTCTCGCTTAAAGTTCAGGCGGAGGATGTGGGTAAAGTTATTGGGAAACAGGGCAAAACTGCCCAGGCAATGAGAACTCTTCTTACTGCTATTGCCGCTAAAGAAGGAAAAAGAGCTATACTTGAAATATTGGATTGAATGTTTTTAGGTTGGATGAGTTTTTTTTAATTGCGAGAGTATCATCTGTATCCGGAACAGAAGGATTTGTAAAAATTCTTTCTTATTCTGATGTACCTGAACGATTTTTGTCGCTCCATGAAGTGTATATTGATTTTTTTGACAGTAAAAAGAAATTATTAGTAGAAAAAGTAAAACAGGTAAAGAGTAATTTCTATATCAAGTTTACAAATTTCAATTCCGACAAAGAGGTAAAACCCCTGCTTGGTAAAGAAATTTTTGTAGATGAAAAAAATGTTATCAGACTTCCGGAGAATAGTTATTTTATACATGATCTCCTGGGAAGCACGGTTGTAAGGAACAATAAATATTTTGGCAGAATCGTTGACGTGCTGCCTTACCCTGCTAATGATGTGTATGTAATTGAAAATGAGGATGGTGAGGAAATACTTTTACCGGCATTATCAGAACTGATTGAGAATTTTGATGCAAAGAAAAAAATGATGGTGCTTAAGCCGGGAGAAAGTTTTTATGAAGATGAGAATTGATTTAATATCTGCTGTTCCTGAAATATTTAAAAGTCCGCTCGAATCCAGTATCCTGAAAAGGGCACAGGATAAAGATAAAGCAGAGGTTTTTGTTCATAACCTCAGGGATTATGCTTTTAACAAGCATAAACAAATTGATGATAAACCTTTCGGCGGCGGAGCCGGAATGATTCTAAAACCGGAACCGTTCTTTGAATGTATTGAGAGCTTGATGGAAGTCCGGAAATATGATCATATAATTTTCACATCCCCTCGTGGTAAAATTTTTAATCAGCAAATTGCAAACAGATTGTCACTTGCCGTAAATCTGATGATTGTTGCCGGACATTATAAAGATATAGATGACCGTGTTAGAGAAAAATTCGCAACAGAAGAGATATCTGTAGGGAATTTTATTCTTACAGGCGGTGAATTACCTGCACTTCTTATAATTGATGCGGTTATCCGGGTTATACCGGGAGTTCTTAATGACAGTGAGTCTGCTTTGAATGATTCATTTCAGGATGGAGAGAAAATTGAAGCCCCGTCTTATACAAGACCGGCAGAATACCGTGGAATGAAAGTCCCTGAAGTCCTGCTTTCCGGAAATGATAAAGAAATAAGAAATTGGAAGGAAGAGCAGTCAAGAATTTTAACCGAAAAATGGAGAAATTTTAATAATTAGCGGAGAAAAAAATGATCGATGTAAATAATATATTACCTGAACAAAAAACCGAATTACCTGCATTTAATTCCGGAGATCATATTCGTGTGCATGTCCGTGTAATTGAAGGAGATAAAGAAAGAATTCAGCCTTTTGAAGGAGACGTAATAAGTATTCGCGGTAACGGTGCAAGTAAAACTTTTACCGTCAGAAAAATATCCAGCGGCGTCGGTGTTGAAAGAATCTTCCCTTATAATTCTCCTAAAATTGCTAAGGTGGAGTTGATTAAACAGGGAGATGTAAGAAGAGCCAAGCTTTTCTATCTGCGTAATCTTTCAGGTAAAGCAGCCAGGATTAAATCCAAAGAATCCTGATTTGGTTTTTATCAGAAATTCGGCCCGCAAAGGCGGGCTTTTTCTTTTTTAAAATATGAAGTTATATTTCCCTAAAAATGTTTTTACTTCAATCCTTGCAGCTTCTTTACCGGAAAAATTGAAGAGTAATTTTAATTTTCACCCGTCATCCTCTGTTTCC
Organism: Ignavibacteriaceae bacterium; assembly: GCA_035456745.1. Classification (GTDB taxonomy): domain Bacteria; phylum Bacteroidota; class Ignavibacteria; order Ignavibacteriales; family Ignavibacteriaceae; genus DATFVA01. The sequence continues at coordinate 15,805 of DATICR010000546.1, read as the reverse complement.
TCTTTGCTCGAAAATGATAAAGAATGCCTTGCACTTATTACCCCGACTGATTTATTAAATCATAAATCCTTGTTTGTTTCAAAGAAGTTCGGAATTTCTTTTGAAAATTCATTGTGTAATTCGTATTTATATTACTCTGAAAATCGGTCACTAAATACATTGAATATAGCCGGAGATGTTTCTTCTCTTGAAGCAGTGATGAGCCGGATCTTATTTAAAGAATTATATGGTACTGAAGTCGAAATCAGCCTGTCGACATCAATGAAAAAAGAAAAAAATAATCTTTTGCTGGTTGGCGAACAGAATTTTTATGAAGATAAATTATTTGACGGCATCAGTTTCTCGGAAGAAATAATCGAATTGTTATCTCTGCCGTTTGTGAATTTTATCCTTGCATCATCCAGTGAAGATTTATTAAAGGAGAATGAATCTTTGCTGATGGATATTATACCTGAGGTGTATGACAGCTTCGGGTCGATACAGCATTATTATTCATTCAGCGATAAAATGATGAAATATATTAATGAAAATATCTCCTCTCTTGTTCTGGAATTTGATTTGCAGGATATCGAAGGAATCATTCAGCTTACGAGACTGCCGTATTATTACGGGTTAATTAAAGATATGGTTGATATTAAATTTGTGTAGATTAAACAGGGGATTGAACTATCAATCCCCTTAAGAGTTAATTATAATGCGACGTGAGATACACTCAGTACATCAGCATTTTCCTGCATTCTTTTCAGTTTATCTGCATGTACCGGAGCCTTCAGTTTCATGGTGCAGCTTGCAGCTATGCCACCTTCAAAAATTACATTCTCTATTTCCTCTATATTAATATTGCCTTCCCGTATTACATCAAGAATTGAGGCAAGAACACCGGGACGATCATAATGTTTGACCACCAGCTGATACTTAGCATCTGATATTTTCGCCCTGTTAATCCAATGTGCTATTATTCCGCTTGTAGTGTAATCCTTTATTATTTTTATCGTTTCTGCCGCTACTGCATTCTGTGCTTGTTCGGTTGAAGCGCCGATATGATGCGTTACATAGATATTCGGATTATCCTGCAGGATTGATTTTACCTCGCCTGTCTTTGCTTCCGGTTCACCCTTGAATACGTCAAGAGCTACCCGGATATGTTTTTGCTTTATGGCCTCAAGCAGATCCTCTTCAACAATCACATCTGCACGGGATGTATTAATAAGAAGGGCACCGTCCTTCATATAGCTGAATAACTTTTTGTTAAATAAACCTTTTGTCTCGGGAGTGGCAGGCAGGTGTATTGTTACAATGTCACATAACGGGAGGAGCTGATCCATCTCCGAAAAATCTTTTATCTGTACACCTTCAATACGTGAAATATCTTTTCCATACACATTCATTTCAAACGCAAGCGCTCTTTTGGCAACCTCTCTGCCTATTGCTCCTACACCAATTATTCCAAGAGTTTTGCCTTTCAGACCTTCGGCCTTGGAGTATTCACCTTTGTTCCAGACACCTTTTCTGAAATCTGCTACGTTATCAGGAATTCTCCGGTCTAATGAAATCATTAATCCCATTGCAAGTTCTGCAACTGCAACAGAATTCATCCCGGGACAGTTTGCAACGTATATACCTTTTTTATTGGCTGCAGCAATATCAATATTATTTACACCTGCACCCGCTCGTATTATCAGGTTTAACAGATTGCTGCTGTTTATTGTAACTGCGTTAACCTTTGTTGAACGCACGACTAGTATATCTACTTCTTTGGCGGCTTCCGGAAGATCATTTTCTCCTAGTTTTGGTGAATAAATAACTTCCAGGTCCATATCTTTTAACTGTTGAATATACTGATCAGGAAATTTATCGGCAATTAATACTCTAACCTTCATTGTGATTCTCCATCCTGTATAAATTATTTTAACATAGGGATTTTAATTTTGTGTTTTTTGGCATTATTAATAGCGTCTTCATATCCGGCATCAGCATGCCTTGCTATACCGGTTCCCGGATCATATGTGAGAACTCGTTCAAGTCTTCTTTCCGCTTCTTTCGTTCCGTCTGCAACTATGACCATACCTGCGTGAATTGATTTGCCAATTCCAACACCACCCCCATGATGAACGGAAACCCAGCTGGCACCCCCCACAGCATTAAGCAGTGCATTTAGTATAGGCCAGTCGGCAATCGCATCACTCCCATCCTTCATATTTTCAGTCTCTCTGTTGGGAGATGCTACCGACCCGCAGTCCAGATGATCTCTGCCAATGACAATAGGTGCACTTACTTTTCCTTCAGCCACCAGGTCATTGAATATCCTGCCCATCTTTGCACGTTCACCATATCCAAGCCAGCATATTCTGGAAGGAAGTCCCTGGAAATGAACTTTCTTCTGAGCCATCTTAATCCAGTTAATAAGCGATTTCTTTTCCGGAAAGGATTCCATTACTGCCTTGTCGGTAGTATAAATATCTTCAGGATCACCTGATAAAGCAGCCCAGCGGAATGGTCCCATACCATCACAGAAAAGAGGACGAATGAATTCAGGGACAAAGCCGGGAATATCGAATGCGTTTTTTACTCCGTTCTCTTTTGCCTCGCCGCGTATGTTATTCCCATAGTCAAATACAATTGATCCTCTTTTTTGAAATTCCAGCATTGCTCTTAAATGATCAACTATGGTCTTTCTGGATAATTCAATGTACTTATCAGGATTTTGTTTTCTTAATTTTAACGCCTCATCAAATGACATACCTGACGGAACATATCCGTTTAATACATCATGAGCTGATGTCTGATCGGTCACCACATCAGGAATGATGTTCCTTTCCAGTATCTGCTGATGAATCTCACCTGCGTTACCGGTTAATCCTACTGATAAAGCCCTTCCTTCTTTCTTTGCTTTTAAAACTTTTTCAAGTGCTTCATCAAGATCTTCGGCTATCTCATCAATATAACCCGTCTCCAGTCTCTTTTCAATTCTCTTGCGATCAACTTCCACTCCAAGAAATGCGGCCCCGTTCATTGTTGCAGCAAGCGGCTGGGCACCACCCATCCCGCCGAGTCCTGCGGTAAGAACAAACCTGCTCTTAAAATCTCCGTTGAAATATTTCCTTCCGCATTCTGCAAATGTTTCATAAGTTCCCTGGAGTATTCCCTGAGTACCTATGTAGATCCAGCTCCCGGCTGTCATCTGACCATACATTGTTAGCCCCAGCGCTTCAAGCCGTCTGAATTCGTCCCAGGTGGCCCAGTCGGGAACCAGCATGGCATTTGAAATCAACACACGCGGTGCATCGGGATAGGTTTTGAATATACCGACAGGTTTGCCTGACTGAACAAGCATGGTTTCATCATTTTCAAGTTTCTTCAGTGAACTTACAATGGCTTCGTAACAGTCCCAGTTCCTGGCTGCCTTCCCGCTTCCTCCATATATGATTAATTCGGATGGCATTTCTGCTACATCATTGTCAAGATTATTCATAAGCATGCGCATTGCTGCTTCCTGAATCCATCCCTTGCACGATATTTTTGCACCGTGCGGGGCTTTAATTGAAATTTCTTTTGTATTTTCCAAACTGTTTATCCTTTGAAATGAGTTTCTAATATTCTTTCGTATTGCTTCAGCATAGATTTATAAAGCCATTTTTTTATAAACCAGCTGCTTACCATTTCCTTTTTCATAAATTTTACATTTTCATTTAACTGGTTCTCAAGTCTTGTTCTTTCATCTTTAGTTAATTTCACTGTATCAGTGGAACCAGATAATTTTTCCATTATTGAATTAAAAGCCCTTGTCTCTGCAAAATATTTGTTATCCCCGCCGATTTGTTTAATAACCTGTTTTGAAAATGTAGTTAATAATTTTTTTTCGTTTTTATCAAATTCGAAATTGTAGTTAGTAAATAGTTTTTTCATAGTTATTAGTATCGCCTTTTATGAATTCAAAGAATTTCTTGTTTTCTGAAAACCGGGTTTAATAATGTTATATATATAATGTAATCTCTCTTCATAATGAATGAATGCCGATTTCATAGCATTAATGGTAATTTTCTCGATGTCATCCAAAGTTATCCCGAAGTAGTCCTGTGCGGTGATAAATTCCTTAGTCATCGAAGTATTGCTCATCAGCCTGTCATCAGTATTAATAGTAACCCTGAATTTATTATCGTATAAAATTTTGAATGGATGATTTTTAAGTTTGTCCACAGCACCGGTATGAAGATTGCTTAAAAGACATATTTCCAGGGGAATACGTTTATCAAGAATATATTGAGCCAGGTCCCCGAAAACTACCGAATTGCCTTCATTATCTATTGCAATGTCCTCTCTTAAATGAGTTGCATGACCAATCCTGTGTGCACCGCACCATTGAATGGCCTGCCAGATTGATTCTTTTCCAAAAGCCTCTCCGGCATGAATTGTTATGTTAAAATTAGATCTCTGTATAAATTGAAATGCATCGATGTGCTTTTTGGGCGGGTATCCGCCTTCCTCCCCGGCAAGATCAAAACCAACAACACCGCTGTCCTTGAAATTAACCGCAAGCTCTGCAATCTCCAGTGAGTTTTTCATGTTTCTCATTGCACATAAAATCAATCCATAACCAACATCAAAATCCTTTTTTCCTTTTTCAAGACCGTTAATTACTGCCATTACTACATCTTCCGGGTAGAGGTTTTTATTTATGTGGAAAATGGGGGAGAATCTGGTTTCAACATAGCAAACCCCGTCATTTTTCATATCCTCCATCATTTCGTAAGCAACTCTTTCCAGACTTTCTTTTGTCTGCATTACAGCAATAGTGTATTCAAAACCTCGTAAAAATTCAACCAGATTACCCCGGTTAGCCCCTGTATGAAACCATTGTGCAAGCTCTCCCGGGTCATTTGTCGGTAGCTTTCTGTATTTTATATCTTTTGCAAGTTCAATAACTGTCTCGGGACGTAGTCCGCCGTCCAGATGATCGTGCAAAAGCACTTTGGGAACCGATTTTATTATACTTTCGGCGGTCAATACTTCCTCTTTTTTAGTAACCAAAAATATCCTTTAAATGAAGGAAAATCAATTCGGTGCAGTAATGTATTGAGCACTCAAGTTGAAAGCCGAATCTGTCCAAAAAGTTGAATCAAAGGAAATAAAAAATCCTTCAGATCAAGAAAAATCGTTGACATATTTTTTTAATATTCTTATCTTTTGCCCGTCAAATATTCTAACTGTTACCATTGATGCCGTTTGTAAACTACTACAGGGAATCCAAAATTAATATACCTTTATATCTGATCATAAGTGTTGCATAATTCAACAGGGCCCGGAAGAAGCCCGGAAGAAGCCCAAAACCTCCATTGTTATCCCTAATTTTCTACCTGTAATTTTTCAATTCACAATCAGCTGATCTTTAATAAATTGAAACAGAACCATTCATGGAATTGAAAAAGTGAAAATTTATGTAAATAAATAAAGAATAGAATTATCGGTAGCAAAATAAATATTCAGCATTTATGGGGAATTTCAAACGAAAAGTAGATATGTGAAGAACTCTTATTCTTGACTATACATACTCAAAACTGTAACTTTAAAGATATTAATTTGATTAAATATGGAGAAAGAATGCAAAAAAGAAAATTATTCACAATAGTCTTTATATTACTCGCCGGATTAGCCTTCGTGGGGTTTCAATGTTCTTCAACAGAGATGACAAGTGCTAAATTATATATCCAGCAGAAAAACTGGGATAAGGCCCTTGATGCTTTACAAAAAGAAGTTGACAAAAATCCTAAAAATGCTGAAGCCTTTTATTATCTCGGAGTTGTTTATGGTGAAAAAGGTCAATATGATAAAGTAATTGATTCCTTTGATAAATCACTTGCCGCAAGTAACGAATATAAATCGCAGATAGACGATTCCAAAAAATATTATTGGGCACAACTTTTTAACAGTGGTGTAAGTTATTTTCAGCGCGGCTCTAATCTGGCTCAGACTAATCCTGATAGCAGTAAATTAGCATTTGATAAATCTGCAAATATGTTTGAATATGCCACACGGCTGGAACCTGATTCAGCAGACACGTACAAAAATCTTTCATTTGTTTATATGGCAACAGGTGATAATGAAAAAGCAATTCAACCTCTTCAGAAACTAATTGATATTCAGCATGCAGAGGATGGATATAAATATCTGGGGCAGATTTATTATAACATGGGTGTAACAGAAAAAGATAAGTATACCTCTTCAAAAAATCCTCAGGATAGTATTAAAGCTCAGGAATATTTTAACAAAGCTATCCAGGTTCTTGAGGAAGGAAGAAAATCCTTCCCGGGTAATTCAGATATATTGCTGACTCTTTCAAATTCTTATATCAATGCCGGTAAAGTTGATGTTGCTTTAAGTGCATTTAAAGCCGGTGTCGAAAGCGATCCTCAAAATAAATATTATCGTTATAATTATGGTGTTCTTCTCCTCGGTAAGAATGACTATGAAGGTGCTGCAGAACAGTTCAAGAAAGCAATAGAAATTGATCCTGAATACCAGAATGCTATTTATAATATAGCAGTCACTTATGTAAAGTGGGGAACCGCAATAAACAAAGAAGCAGAAGATAAAGGTCAAATGGATAATGCCGAGTATAAGGAAAAATATCAGGCGGCTTTACCATATCTTGAAAAATCTGTTCAGTTGGAACAAAATAATGCAGCTATCTGGGAATTGCTCGGAAAAGTCTATACAGTTCTCGGAATGCAGACTGATGCTCAGAATGCATTCGATAAAGCTGATGCATTAAGAAAGTAATTTAAGACAAGAAAGAAGATTAAAAGAATGGCTCAGAATATTCAAAATCCGCAGGGACAGCAAATAAATATTGAACTTGGTGAAAAAGAAGCGGAAGGTATTTATTCAAATCTCGCAATTATTACTCATTCACCCGCAGAGTTTGTAATTGATTTTACCCGTATTGTCCCTGGCGTTCCTAAAGCCAGGGTGCACGCAAGAATTATTACAACTCCGCAACACGCAAAGATGCTTTTGAAAGCCCTTAAGGATAATATTGAAAAATATGAAGCAAGATTTGGTGAGATTAAAGTTGATGCCCCTCAGAATCAGCATTTCGGATTCGTCCCGCCAAAAAAAGATGAGAAAGTAAATTGATTTAAATAGGAAGCGGCAGTCTGCTGCCGCTTCTTTTATATGATAAAAGATAAAAGTCAAAAGTAAAAATTTTTGAGGATTTCTCTCCTCTTAGTCCTTTAATAAAAAAGTTAAAGTTATACACTGAAGACTATTTTTCATTGTTTTATTCTGACTAAATTGAAAATAGCTGCGGCGAGAAAAATAAGATTGGCAAACCAGGCTGTTAATAATGGATCAAGTGCCCCGTTCTTTCCAAATGCCTGGCTGATTTTCATAAACACAAGATAAATAAAAGTTATGAGTATGTTTATTCCTACTTGTAAAGCTAAACCTCCGCGTCTCTTGTTTGCGGATATTGGCAAGCCGAATAGCACTACAATTAGACTCGCCACCGGAAATGAGAATCTCGAGTAATATTCTATCAGTGAATTTGTTATATCGCTGCCGGCCCGCTGCTGTGCATCTATACTTCGCTTCAGATCAGTCAGATCCATCTCTTCCGGTTTCTCCTGTTTCGATAAAAGCTCTGCAGGAGTGAAATTCAAACTGTCTATTTTCATTTCCTTAAAGTAATTGGCAGTCTGCGTATTTTGATAAAATATTCTCTCTATTCCGTTTTGAGCAATCCAGGTGTGTGCCACAGTGTCATAAGTCATCCTTACTGCATCGATCCTGTAATTCATTTTTGTGAGGTCATCCGGGTCGAATCCCTGTATGCTGACACGATTAGCCTGAAGTAATGCATTGTCGAAGTATGATATATTTATTATCCTCGTCCGTGAATCCTGGAAGAACATATTGCTTCCGGGGTAATTAAATCCTTTATTAAGGTAATTCATCTCAATATTCAGCTTTGTCTTGTTTGCCATTGGGACTAAATAACCTGCAAAGTATATCGAGAAAATACTTATAAAAAAAGTGGTGATTAGAAATGGGAGCATAAACCTGTATAAACTTACGCCGCTTGCTTTTATTGCCGTTAACTCACTTAGCTGCGCTGCTTTCCCGGCGGTAAATAATGCTCCGAAAAGAACAGCAATCGGTGTAATAAGCTTTATTATGTCGGGTGAAAAAACAAAATAGTAATGAAGAATAACCGGTGCGGCTACGTTCTGATCTATAAAATCATCCAGGTTCTCCATCATATCAATTACTACAAATATCAGGGTAAAGGCTATCAGCCCGAATACAATGGTCTGCAGGAATTGTTTAATCAGATATTTGTCAAGAATTTTCATAGTTACCTTCTTCTGCAGCCGGCCGGAATTGTTTCGGAATAATTTTAGTGAGCCAGGTAAATCTGATGGTAACTGTTTCTCTTACAGTCTTGATGGTTAATAATATCCCCGCAATGGTCAGCAGAATATTTGCAGACCACATCCCCCAGAAGGGTTCAAAGATGTCTCTGTCCGCAAGTTTTTCTCCGCCGATAAGAAATGCCCAGTATATGAGAAAAAAGAAGAGACTAATGCTTGCGGCAACTCCAAAGCCGCCTTTTTTTGTCATTGTTCCCAGCGGTGCACCTAAAAGAACAAACACTATGCACGCCGTTGGTAGAGCATACTTTTTGAAAATCTCCACCTGGTATTTGCTGATTTCATTGTGCTGAGCTTCAAGCCTCTTGTATCTCGATACAACTACGTTCCGTTCGTTGCGGAGTTTGTCAAGCAGCCTGGCATATAGCAGACTTTTGTTCTTGATTGTTGTGGGCGTTCCTGTTTTGAATGTTTCTTTTTTGTCGATATAGAAATATTTCTTTGTGGTATTTATCAGATCTTCTGCGATCTGAACTTTTTCTGCATTCAGACTGTCAACTATTTCTCTCATCGCGGAGGCACTGAGCTCTCGTTCGCCGCGCGGACTGCCTAAAGCAGATTGCTGAAATGTAAATTGCGCACCGTCCATTGCAATTCTGTGCTTGTCAAATCTTAATCTTCTGTAAAGATTATTTTGTGAAGCATCGGATTCGTGTATGGCTCCGTTCTGTAAACTCATAATCAGTTTGGATTGATCTTTTGAGAAATAAATTTTGCCGCTTTGGGCAGTGACAACTTTGATCTCTCTCGGATCAGAATAATCATAAATTGTGATATCGCGAAGTTCATTTGTTTTCTGATTTATTTCCCTCGCAAGAATCGCATAGTTGGAAACTTCCTGTGAGAATACCCCGGGTTCAAGTGAAAGCGTGGGCTTTTGTCTTGAAATATCCTGCATAAGTACTTTGGCTTCATGATTGGCGTCGGGCAAAACATCATTGTTAAATAATAATAATAGATATGCTATTACAACTGAAGCCAGCAGGGGAGCAAGCATCATTTTATAGAGACTTGTGCCGGTGGACTTTATGATAGTTATTTCATTGTTCTGCGACATATTCCCGAATGCCATCAGAGTTGCTACAAGAGTTGACATCGGAACTACAAGCACAACCATCCAGGCAAGGTTAAATGCAATCAGCTTTAGAATTACAAAAGTGCTTAATCCTTTCCCTACAAGCCTGTCCGCAAACTTCATAAAAAACTGGAGTATGAAGATGCAGATTATAGTAACATTGGAAAAGATAAATGGCGCTAAATGATTCTTTAATATGTATTTATATAAAATCACCCGGTCAATATATGAAAGCGATAAAATTTTAACAAGGACAGGATACAGCCGGTGAAATCTGCCGCACTTTTTTTATATTTGATAGATATGTTGAAAAAATCACTGCCTGTTTTGTTCGCTTTTCTCTTAATTTCCTGTGGTGGAATCAATAATCATCACGTTGAACTCAAACTATTAAAAGACCCCTCCTACCCGCGCTGGCTGTCTTCAGGAATAATGAATGCCGACCAGACCTCCGGCATTACTTTCATAAAAGATGAAAATGGTGATAAATATTTCCTGCTTGCCGACGATACCGGAAGTATTCTTCATCTTAAAATTTCAAATGATACGGTGTTTACATTAAATCCTGTAATATATTCGGAGAATTTTAAGGCTTCTATAGATACTTTTCCTAAACCGGATTTTGAGGAGATTGTGTATGATAAAACCCGGAAAGAAGTATATCTTTCAATAGAAGGTGACGGCAGGAATTCCGCAAAATATGCCGGAATTTATAAGCTTTATTTCAGTAATGATGATGTTTTGTCCGATACTCTTGCCGGCATTGAAAAAGTCAACATTACTCCGCATAGTTTATTTGACAAATATATTGCCGATAATATCGGGTATGAAGGCCTGGCAGTTGATGAAAATTATTTTTATATCGGTCTTGAAGGTTTTACCCGCAGCGGAATTTTTGCAGATAGTACAATTTTGTTTATCGCCGACAGGAATTCGGGCAGGATCATTAAACAGATAAATACAAAATCATTAGGAATTCATACAATTTGCGGCCTTTATTCGGATGAAAATAATTCGGTGTACGGTATCGACAGAAATAACAGGACTTTTTTTCATCTTCTGTTCGATCAATCCCTTAATCTGAAGGATGCCGCTGATGTAAAAATAGAAACAAATATTCCGAATTATAAAACTTTTGATTATGTTTCATCACTTGAGAGCGTTACTATGGATACACAAAAAAATATTTACCTTGCAGATGATCCATGGAGAACTTTTTTTATCCCATCGAATGAGATTTTGAATCAACTTGATTCGAATACTGTGAAACGGTTCAGGAATTTTGTTCCTGTTATATATAAGTACCTATTATCCAAATAAATCAAAAACAGGAGTTAAAAATTGGAAGAAGTAATGAATTTTATCAAAGAGAATCAGCAGAATTATATCGACGAACTTAAAGAATTTTTAAGAATCCCGAGTATAAGTGCAATTCCTGAAAATAAGGACGATATAAACAATGCCGCTAAATTTGTGGAGAACAAACTCAGACAGGCCGGCTTGAACAGGGTGGAAATTTTTCAGACAGAGGGTCACCCTCTTGTTTATGGTGAGTGGCTCGGCGCCCCGGGTAAACCAACGGTCCTGATATATGGACATTATGACGTGCAGCCCGTTGACCCTATTGAATTATGGACTTCACCTCCGTTTGAACCTGAAATCAGGGATGGGAAAATATGGGCAAGGGGAGCTACCGACGATAAAGGACAAATGTTTATCCATGTAAAAAGCGTGGAAGCTTACTTCAGAGCTAAGGGCACTCTTCCTGTGAATGTTAAATTTATAATTGAAGGTGAGGAGGAAATAGGAAGCGAAAGCCTTGAATCATTTATTAGATCTCATACCGACCTTCTGAAGTGCGATGCGGTTCTTATTTCTGATACATCATTGTTTGAAAGAGGTACTCCTACTCTAACATATGGATTGCGTGGTTTATGCTATATGGAAGTTGAGGTTACAGGACCCGAAAAAGATCTCCACTCGGGCAGCTTCGGCGGAGCAATCGGAAATCCTATAAATATCCTTGCTCAGATGATAGCAAAACTCCAGGATAAAAACGGCCATATAACAATCCCGGGATTTTATGATGACGTGAAGAAAGTTACTCCCGTTGAAAGAGAGAATTTTAAGAAACTGCATTTTTCGGAGAAAAGATATGCTAAGGAAGTTGGAGTAAAAGAGCTGCAGGGAGAGAAAGGTTATTCAACTCTCGAAAGAATCTGGGTCAGACCAACACTCGATTGTAATGGCATAATGGGCGGTTATACCGGTAAAGGAGCAAAGACTGTCCTTCCTTCATTTGCATCCGCAAAAATATCTATGCGCCTCGTTCCTGATCAGAAACCGGCTAAAATTGCAAAACAATTTACGGATTATATTAAAAAGCTTGCTCCTAAATCTGTAAAGATAAATGTTAAGAATCTGCATGGAGCTTTGCCGAGCCTTACGCCTCTTAATTCACCCGCTACCCAGGCGGCATCCAGGGCAATGGAAAGAGCTTTTGGTAAGAAAACAGTTTATATGAGAGAAGGCGGATCAATCCCCATTGTTAATGCTTTCGCAACTAAACTGAAGGCTCCTGTGGTTTTGATGGGAATGGGACTTGATTCTGAGAATCTTCATTCTCCAAATGAACATTTTGATCTGAATCATTTCCATCTCGGTATAATGAGTTCGGCATATTTCTTCGATGAATTTTCAAGAAAATAATTCGTTAACTGATGAAATCTGTTTATCTTATTGTATTATTCTCTGTATCCCTGCTTCTTTTTTCCTGCGGTGAAAAAGAAGAAAATGATACGGAGAGGCAAAGGAATATAGATGCTTCCGCAAGGGAATTGGAAATACAGAAATATAAAATTGAACAGCAGAAGGAACAGACTGCCAATCGGTTTCCCTGCGATACAATTGCACTGAAAGAATTTGTCCTTTCGCATTACCCGGAAGGTACGTACCTCGTCGATTTTGATAAAACTCTCACCTATGATATTCCTAAGTCCGCTGTTATTTATCTTCAGAATTATCCCGGCTATATTTTCGGAATAATTGCCCGGTCAAAGTCGGGTGAGAGATTTATAGAACCTAAAAATATTGTTGGCTATGATGAAAGTTATATCGATCTCGATAGTACTAAACTGGGTACTGCTTTTTTCTATCTTACATTGTTCCATTGCGATAATAATAAATTTGACGTTGTATGGGAATCCGTTATCCCTTCACACGGAGGATTTAATACTTTTTCCCTTGAGACCTGGAAATATAATAATACGCCTTATGTCCGTGTAAACTTCCATTATGCACAGGGTGTCGGCCATATTGATTATAATTATTTCCTTACGGATGGATTAACATCCGATCCTCATTTGATGATGACGTATAAAGGAATAAATTTTCAAAGAACTATAACTAATTATAATAATGATAAATTCCCCGATTATTACGAATATATTTACTATGATTCCGGTAAAAGAGTAACGGTTATGGATTCAATCGCCTTTGTCTGGAATACTTCCCGGTCGGCTTATATAAATACACGTAATGCAAAATTGACCCGCCCTTACTGAAGTATAGGCTATAATGAAAGCAAAATAAGAAATATACTGATAAAAAAGGGGAGATTGCTCTCCCCATTGCTTACTTAAGCAGAATCATTTTTCTGGTCTCTGTATAACTTCCTGCCCTTAATGAATATACGTAAACTCCGCTTACATATTCTGCAGCATTAAAGGATGCGGCATAATTACCTGGTCCTCTTTTTTCGTTAACCAGATTGGCTACCTCGTTCCCGAGAATATCGTAAATCTTCAGTGTTACAAAGGATTCTTCGGGAATAGAATATCTTATGGTAGTGGCGGGATTAAAAGGATTGGGATAGTTCTGCTCTAATTTAAAGTCCTGCGGAGAGGTTGTCTCATTGTTTCCTTTAGCAATCGGTGAAGATAATATAGTAATATAACCGCCGCCAAGTTCATTCATTGCTAAATTATCATAGATGACCTTGTCCCCGTCAAGCTTATCCCAGATTGTAATTTTAATTGAATCGCCGGTATTGCCGCCGTCAATTGCCGTAATCAGGAATCCGTAATTTCCTGCCCCTGTGTTTTTTCCCTCTCCCCTTAATGTTATAACATTATTCTCTATTAAAAGACACTCTAAAATATTCCCGGTTAAATTAATTTTTGCTTCAGGAAATTTAATTTTAACAACTCCCTGTACTGAATTTGGATGATTGACGTCGCGGATATTCATATTGAAGTTAACCTGTCCGGTTATTGACGGGTCAGGTAAATAAGCTCCTGCCTCAGAATCAAACCAGCCTTCCGATTTTATTTTGTTTATTGCCAGAGGATCCCCAACATTAATTATTCTTCCTATTTCTTTGGGATGGATAAAATTATTCTGTGCAGTTACATACACCGATGTGGCCTCAAACTCGGTAATGCCGGTAAGTATATTCGGATCAGAATATGGTATCCCGATATAATCGAGGATACTAAGTAACACTTCGCTGCCGGTTACTGAATAAACAGCGGAAGGATCAATCGGCTGTCCATTTACTGTAACTGAAAGAACTCTTTCTCCGGCAGGTTTGGTCGCATCATATTTGTACTCAATTCCTGATACCTGTATGAAGTAATCGCTGCCGCTTTCAATCTGGCTTAGCCCGAACTCAAGTCCCGCCCATATTGCTTCCCCTGTCAGCGTAAATGTAGCTAATTGAAATCCTAAAGTGTTAACTGTATTAAAGCCATAGCCGTTTACTCTGAAGATATCGGAAAGGGTAAAAGTCCCTTCCCATAACGGCAGTGCCGTGAAACCGCTGGGCTGTATTGCTATATCTGTTCCCGTGTAGGATTTGAATGCATCGGTTACAAGGTTGCCAATCGGAGTGTCCCTTGCACCCAGGGTAAATAAGTTGTCGGGTTCTTCCTGGCAAAATGCATCTGCATAACCAAAGGGCTGCGTAAAGAATGGTATCCCGTAAAAAGTTTCAATATCTGTTATAAGACCATCAACCATCGCTTTTACCGCAGGCTCTTCAGGAACATTTTCATCAAGAGGAATTAAAGAGTAATCAACAAGTGAGATATTTCCTTCTGCATCTATAGCTATCTTCATTTTTCCTATGTACAGATAATTTGATCCTGCCTGTGCAATCCACGTTGTTCCGCCTGAAGGATTGGGAACCGCTATAGGTGAATCAAATTTATAATGATCGTGGCCGCCTATGATTATATCGATTCCCGGAACCATTGATGCCACAGCCTGATCAAACTGAACACCAAGATGAGAAAGAAGAATTACAACATCACAATTTTCAGTGCTGCGGAGAATGGCTGCAGTAGTGCCAGCGATATTCATAATTTCCTGTACGTCATCCTGTATTACTACCGGAGCCGGATTTGAAAGAACATTAACCGATGGAGTAATTAATCCGAAAATCCCCACTTTTACTGAACCAACTTCTTTGGTTGTGTAATCATATATGTAAGCATCAAGATCCGGCACTGCAGAAGCATCCACATTTGCACCCAAAAGCGGGAATGCTGCAGCGGGATCCGGAAATACAGCCTGCAAAGATCCCAGCAGAGCTGCAGGAGTAAGATCGAACTCATGATTCCCCAATTCCATTGCATCGAATCCAATCATTCCCATCCAGGTTAATTCCGGCACCTGGAAGTACCTGTTGAAAAATAAATCCCCAATTGAAATATCCCCCGCATGCAGTAAAAGCAAATCCGGGTCAACCGTACGTTCATAACCGATAAGCGAAGCGGCGCGCGCAATTCCGCCCAGAGTTCCGTTCAAATCCTGGTCACGCGGACCAATTGAAGCTAAAGTTGAATGTGAATCATTCAGGTGAAGGATTGTTATTTCCGTCTGAGGGAATGTATTTAATGTAATAAAAGTGAAAAAAAGTATAAAATACAGGAAAAACTTCGACATATAAACCTCCCATTTAGTTATTAGTTAGAGTATTTTTACAAAAAAACGTATTTATTCCTGAATTTTAACCTAACACTTTAACAAAATGGAATTGTCAAAAAATTGTCATGATATTGTAAAAAAGACTTCATCAAAGCGCGGGTACCCCCGTCCCTCACGTCTCCTGCCCATTGAATAATTTGTAGTAGCGAAGTCGGAGTGAAACGTAGATCCCGTTCCCAGCGGGACGAAGATCCCGCTCTTAGCGGGACATTCACCCATTCACCCAATCACCCATTTCCTCATTCCACTTTCATTTTTTTCCTTTTACTTTAACTTTTATTTGTCTTATTTAATATTTCCCCAATAAAAA
>DATICR010000545.1:0-2481 GCA_035456745.1 Ignavibacteriaceae bacterium | reverse complement strand
CCTCTGCAGGTGCATTTGAACCCGCAATAAAAACCGGTTCATTTTGTACTGCTTCCTCAGCCAGCATTACTGCAGCCCTCAATATTTTTATTTGTTTAGTTGAGCAGTACTCTGTTAATGCTGCGGGATTTGTACGGAAAGTATTGGTGGTGATAATATCTGCTCCCGCTTTAACATAATCTCTATGGATTTTAAGTACTTTATCAGGATATTCGATGTTGGCAAATGTTACCCAGGCTTTTTTGTCGATAGGTACGTCATTTTGCTGAAGCAGGCTTCCCATCGCTCCATCAAGAATCAATGGTCTTTTTATTCTTTTAGAAAGTGAAAATGGATTTATTCTAAAGCTTCCTGATTTCATTTTCTGTTTTCAGAAAGTGATTGCGATAATAATTTTCAGTTTCAGACACTATTTTGTCTAAATCAATCATTTGTATACATTCAAGATTGTAAGGACATTCCTTTTTCCAGCATGGGGAGCAGAATAAATCTTCCTGGTAAAGTTTTATACCTCTGGCGTATAAATCAATTTCTGTCCAGCAACTTACACCAAACCATACTATTATATATTTCTTTAATGCTATGCCAAGATGCATCCCGAAAGAATCACCCGTTATTATAACATCAGCTAAACTTTCGAAACAGGCACCTTTACGTGCACCCATTTTGCAAGGGGTATTAATTATTCTCCCTTCAAAGTGAGAATAAATAATATTATTTCTTTCTTCATCTTCATTCCCTCCGCCAAATAGAATGATTTTAGTAATATTTTTTTCAAGGAGTTTTTCTATCAAATATACATGCTGCTTAATAGTCATTTTTTTATTGGGATATAGAGAGGAGCATCCAGTATTAAAACCCACGACGAAGTCAGTATCACTTACTCCGACACTTTTTTTATAATCGGATATAAAAGCCTTTTCATCCACTGTAAAATTAAAAACATATTCATCTCCACGGTAATCAAGCTCAAATGTTTCGGCAAGATAATCCTGTCCGGTTCTTTTATTTCCCCTGAATTTAAGATGATCATCCATTCCCAGGTTATAATTATAATACGCACCTTCATTCATAGGAATAATTATTCCATTTTGATTCAATCCGAAACCAAGTTTATTTTCTGCTTTCACAGAATTAAGCAAAGCACATGAACGCTGCGACTTATCAACATTCATGACATAATCGAATTGCATTTCATTTAATATTGAAATCGATTCTGCATCATATACATACACTTTATCCAGATACTCATTGTTCATAAGTAGAGGAGCAGCATTTTTTAATGTTATCCAGGATATTGTTGATTCAGGGAATTTTTTCTTTAAAGCAGGAAGCTGTGCAGTAGTCATTAGAACATCTCCCATTGCATCCAGGTTTATCAGAAGAATTTTTTTACCGATAGGGATATTGTCCTTGCACCCGTCCGTCCAGCAATTATGATCAGGATAACATGGTTTATAACCGTTAAATCTTTTACAGGATGGAATTTCTGGTTTCATTTAATATGTTTTTCTAAAAAAGGAATAAATTTTAGAAGTACTTTTTCAAAATCTAAATTATTCAAATTATGTCCCTGTGTTTCTACATAATCAAAGTCTACACCTGCCGGAGACCATATTTTATCTGCAGTATCGTGAACGTATAATCCAAACACTGGCACTCCCGATGCCGCCGCAAGATGAATCGCTGCAGTATCAGGTGTGAAAATTACCTTGAGTTTTGAAATTACGGCTGCAAATTCATCAAATGATTCCGATAAAAAATATTTTGGATACCCTATCAATTCGACCTTATCTTTGTCTTTCGGAGCTGCTAAAATTAAAATTTCAATCTTATACGAAAATAATGAATTTATCAGTTCTTTATATCGTTTAATTCCCCAGAATCTCGCATCGCTCCCGGCAGAAAGATTAATTCCTAACACAGCACTTCCTTTTGTGAAATTTTCTGAGATAAATTTATCAGCCTTCTCCATCGCTTGAGGTTTCGGAAAATATCTTATACATATTTCCGCATCTTCGGGTTCTAAATTAAATAACCTGCTTAATTCCAGGATTCTGTAAATTATATGTATATTGATAGGGTCCGGCTTGGGGACTGTTTTTGTATATAATTTTTTATTCGTTTTTTCCAAACCGAATTTGTTTCTTACCCTGCTCAATGCGATTAAAAAACTTACTGTAGCTGATACGTCATCATGCAGATCAATAATCGTATCTATTTTTTCGCTTTTTATAAAATCAAAGAACTCCCGGAATCCTGTAATACCTTTTCTGAAGATAAGCACTTTTTCAATATCAGGATTGTTCTCAAGTGCAAAATAGTTTTTTAAATCGGCGAGGACGTAAATTCTGCTGTTTATCTTTTCTTTAATGTAATGAATCAGGGGAGTAGAGACAAGTGCATCGCCAATACGATTCAACCTGATAAATAAAATTTTAGAACTGCTGTTAAATGTGCCCGAATCATTTCCATCGGGTT
>DATICR010000544.1:0-3691 GCA_035456745.1 Ignavibacteriaceae bacterium | reverse complement strand
AATTGCCTTATCGAAATCAACATACTCCTTAATAATTTCTTCAACATCGAGTTCAGCGTGATTATATATTTTCTTCAGAAGGTTATTTTTCTCTTTTAAATTTTCACGTATTTTTTGCTCAAGAACTTTTTTATTCAGAAGATCTACAATCTTAATACCCTTGCGTGCATATTTATCAATATAGCAGGGCCCAATACCTCTGCCGGTAGTACCAATCTTATTTCCGTTGTTCTCGCTTATACTGTCAAGCAGCTTATGGTAAGGCATTATCAGGTGCGCATTATGGCTGATATATAATCTGCCCTCTACTGATATACCGTGTTTCTTCAGCAAATCGATTTCGGTAAGGAGGGCATTAGGATCGATAACCACTCCATTGCCTATTACGCATATAACACCTTCTCTGAGTATACCCGAAGGAATAAGGTGGAGAATATACTGCTTATCTCCTATAGTAACGGTGTGACCGGCATTAGCTCCTCCCTGATAACGAACTACTATATCATAATTCTCACTTAGTATGTCGACAATTTTGCCTTTTCCCTCATCCCCCCATTGGCTGCCTACCAGAACAGTAACTTGCATTTAAGTTCCCTAAATTAAAATTTCTCAAAATAAAAACTCCGAATAAAATCGGAGTTCAAAACTACACAAAAGTACTTTCAGGATGAAGTGTCAGTTTGAAAAACTTTTAACGGCATCTTCTACTTTATCGTAGAATTCGAAAATAGTTACAAGCTTTGTAATAATTAGAAGACTTTCAATTTTTTCCGTTACGCGGGCTAATTTCAGGCTCCCTCCGGCTTTTTTAACAGTGGTAAGGCCTCCAATCATCATTCCCAACCCGGAGCTGTTCATGAACTTTACATCTGCAAGGTCAACTATTATGTTTTTCTTCCCCTCATCAATGAGCTTATGAAGTAATTCGTTGAATTCTTTAGTATCGTCACCGCCCATCACATTTCCCTTTAATTCGATAACGACGGCTTCGTATCTTTCATTAACTTTTATTTTCATGTACAACTCCTAAAATTTTTCTGTTAAATTTAACTGAATAGCACTAACAAAGCAAGTTTAGTTTCATAAAGGCAGATAATTTTATGGTCTTAATTATGTCCCCGGTTATTGATATTTTTAGGGAACTTACAAATCAACTTTACGTCTAAAAATATGGATTCAAAAAATACAGAGAAGGATTTGCAAAACGCGCAGATTTTAAACCTGGATGATGATTTTTCCCTGGTAAAAAGATTTATTGACGGTGATGAATCCGTATTTGCTGTTCTTGTGCAAAGACATAAAGAGAAGGTAAGAAATATCATTTATCTGACAATGAATAGCTCGAATTCGGTTGACGACATCGCCCAGGATGTTTTTTTGACAGTTTACCGTAATCTGAACAATTTCAGGTTTGAATCCCAGTTTACAACGTGGCTTTACCGGGTGACGGTAAATAAATGCAAAGATCATATGCGGAAAATCAAAATACGCAACATATTTACCCCTATTAATGAAGCCGAGAGTAAAACTGATGATTCAATTACCCCGGAAGACACTGATGTATCGGGAATCGTTCAGAAAGCCATACGCAGATTACCTGAGAAATTAAGAGTCCCTCTGATGTTGAAAGATATAGAAGGGATGAGCTACCAGGAAATTGCAGAGACAGTTCAGTGTGAAATAGGTACCGTAAAATCAAGAATCTTCAGGGCAAGAGAAGGACTTAAGAATCTTCTCAAACCTTATGAGGAGGAGTTGATGATATGAAAAAATTAAACAAAAAATATGAAAAATTATCAGCTTATCTTGATGAAGAGCTTTCTTCACAGGAAACCAGAGAAATTGAAGAGGAATTAAAATTTTCCAAAGAACTTCAGGATAAGTTAAATGAACTTAAAAGAATAAAAAAACTAACAGTTTCTTCAATTAGATGCATTCCGGAAGCCCCCTATTTTGAAACCAGGCTGGCAGCTACTTTGAATAATAAGGAACGTCATTTTGAAAAATTACGTAAATGGATTCCGGCAATGGGATTTACTGTGCTGGCTGTTTTTCTGATGATCTTTCTTAAATTTAATCCCGGAGTATTGAATGAACTTGTTGAGCAGCAGAAAACCAATCTTGCCGGCTTTTACCAGGAAAATCTAAAACCTCTATTTTTTGCCTCTGATTTATCAAATGAAGATGTATTTAATTTTGCTTTTTCGAAGCAGCTACCACTCGATAAATCAAACGGACAATATCTAAAATTAGGATATGAACCTGACGGTAAGGAATTTTTTGAGATTAAAACTTCCGGGACTGATATCCAGGTTGATAATCTTAATAAGTTTGTATCTAAATTAAAGCTTAATGATACGCAGAAACAGCAAGTCGATTCGATACTGGAATCTTATGCCGATAATCTTCAATCCCAGGTTCTGGTTAATGATAAAAATACTATCGCAATTAATCCGAATCTCTGGAATTACAATAAAGCAATTGTGGCAGACCTTATATCCTTTGCCAGAAAAGCAAATAAAGAAGAATTTAATAAAATAGTGCCTGCGGGCTACTTTAATTACGACAACCCTGAGATTGCGACTAATGTAAGAAGGGTAAAAGATTCAAAAGATAACCAATATATATTCTTCACTCCCGATACTATTTTTACAGAATCTTATGAATTTGATATGAATAAATTCAAAAAAGAGATGGAAATAGCTAAGAAGGAGATGAAAAAAAATATGGAGGAAGCAAGAATAAATTTAAGGGATATGAAGATAAATCTGAAACTCGACAGCAGTTTCGCGAAGCTTAAAAACGATACTTCCTGGGCAAAAAATTATAAAGTTTTCTTTGATTCAAATCTTTGCAGGGTGCAGCTCCCTCAAATAGTCATTCCCGACATTTCAATGCCTGATATGGAAGAGATCTCCAAACAAGTTGAAGAAGCAATGAAAAATATACCCCCGATTATCATTGATGTACCGGGAGGAAAAAGCAAAAGCTATTCTTTTAAATATGAATATAAAGATTCTTCTTCCAATCCTGTTAAAATCAGAATACCAAATGTTGATTCTATTTTGAAGAATATGGGTATATTTAAAGGAGATTCTTTACTATTCAACGGAAAAGGAAAATATTTCTTTCCCGATTCAATGGCATCTGTGTTCAATGATTCCCTGATGTATTTTGATAAAGAGGAATTCCAGCAGCAAATGAAAAGACTTCAGCAGGAAATGGAAAGAATGAGAGAAGAAATGAAACGTTTAAGGATTGAAATTCATAAAGATACACTGCAGCGGGATAAGGATGATGGTTCGGTTGAAATTTAAAGAATTCATTGAAAAACATCAGATTTCAACTTATATAGAGACCCGCTCGAAAGTTAAACGCACAGGAAATTGACAAAATCATCACAGTTTATTTAATAATATCTGTTCCCATCCTACATTTAACCCGTTCATAACTCTTTTCTTTACAAAATCGACAAATTCCCCTAATTTGACTCAGGATTATAGCTAAAATTGCATCTTTGAATGAATGATTTATAATATTATTTTAACCTGAAAAATTACGGAAAATACATATGAAACCGGCAAGTCTCACTAAAAATCTTAAATTCCGTTTGTTTATGGGATTTGCCATATTATTGTTCTTATACAAAATATTCTATACCGCAAAAGATTCACTCATCTTCGATATCATT
>DATICR010000543.1:0-3020 GCA_035456745.1 Ignavibacteriaceae bacterium | reverse complement strand
CCCGTTCCCCGGTGATAATAGCGGTAACACCTTTCTTTTTTAGCCAGCCAAATAACCGCCTTAGTTCTGCGCGCACTACGGTAGAATTTGGTAGTGCCGAAAAGAGTGATTCAATAGTATCCAGTACAATACGCTTAGCTCCGATACTTTCAATTGCCCGGTGGATGCGGACAAACAAACCTTTCAAATCATATTCTCCCCTCTGCTCGATTTCACCACGTTCAATGTGAATATGCTCAAGCCAAACCTTTTTATTTGCAACAAGATGATCCAGTTTAAATCCTAATGATGCAACGTTTGCAATTAGTTCTTTTTCTGTTTCCTCAAAAGAAATAAATACACCGGGTTCATCATACAATGTTGCGCCGCGAACGATGAACTCCATTGCAAAAAGAGTTTTTCCACAACCTGCACCTCCGCATACAAGTGTCGGCCTGCCTTTAGGTAATCCTCCGCCGGTGATTTCGTCGAAACCTTGAATACCGGTGGGTGATTTGGGAAGGGTAATTTGTTTAGATTGAATTTTTCTCGTCTTCATTATACTTTATCTCAAAATATTTTTTTGGTTTCCTTATGAATAATAATTTTCGTTATAAATAATTTCACCTGACTGTTTATCCATTAATAGAAGAGGGTAACCGTTTCACGGAATTTATGGTTTTTTATCACCAAACTTTGATGAAAATAGAAAAATCCGGAAAACAAATAAATAGACCAAAAGGATGAAATAGGAATTAATTCATTTAGGTGATATATCATTCCGTAGCGAATTAGTCATCGGGCAATGAAGTTGGAATTAGAGGAAATAATTCAGAGAGTAAACCAAATGGCAGAGGGCAGAAGTGAAAGAGCAAAATTTTAATGGGACATGAAATACTAACTTTGATATTTATTTTGTATGCACTTACAGACACAAGAACTTCTGCAATCAATCGGTTTTACTTAAGCAATATTATTTCCTTAATTTTTTAAAAGTCAAACATGGATCTTATTGCTCAATAAAATAGACAAAAATAAATTTTAATCAGACATTTAACATTTTTATCATTAGACTACTTTAAATTTTGAAGTTCTCGTGATTGGCATAAATATAGTTTCGTTGAAAGTATGATTTAATAGCTGTGGGGAAAAAATGAAAAGATTTTTTACTATACTTGTCGTTTTAGGTTTGTATGAACCCATATATTCCGGCGGGATATACATCTGCAAATATGCATCAGAAGCGGACATCAAAATCTTTGTTGCTGATTATAAAAGTGAAGCAGATTTATGCGTGTATGTTGCTCAGTATAAAAGTGAAGCTGAGGATTATGATCAAATATGGTATTTTGTGGATTATCAAAGTGAGGCTGATGTTAAAATACACTACGTTAAGTATAAATCTGAAGCTGACTTAATTATCTTTTTTGTGGATTACAAATCTGAGGCAGGATGGCAGCAGCAGAATAAATTCAGAGGAAGAATTAGAAGGCAGTAGGCAATCGCAGTCAGCGGTAGGCAATCTGCAGGAAAATCAGGGGGCAAGAAGAAACTGGCGTAAAAGTCCTCAATTAGCAGTCCACAGTCTGCAAATCATTCAATGAGCGTATTTACTTTTTTATTGAGGGAAGGGTATTCTTATATTTTTATCCTTCCCGCTTTATCTATGCTAAGTGGGATGGCAATTAGGAATTCCTATACCATATATCAATTTTTCGTTGCTCTACAGAGCAAAAATAACTAACTTTCGTCTGGTTGGGCCGAACAGAATTTTAATTTCAGAGATCAATGGTAACAAATTCAACTGATGCCGAACTGATCGACAGATTTATTTCCACCGGGGATATGAAAATTCTTGGGGAACTGTTTCTCAGGTATTCACATCTGGTTTTTGGTGTCTGCTACAAGTACCTCCACAACACCGACGACAGCAAAGATGCGGTTGTTGATATCTTCAACAATCTGAGCGGATTATTAAAAGTACATCAGGTTAGAAATTTCAAGCCATGGCTTTATTCAGTGGCAAAAAATCATTGTCTTATGCAGCTAAGAAAGAAATCCGTTGAGAATTTATCTGTACCTTTACCCGAAAATGAAGAAAATGAAACTGATTTTATGGAATTTCCCGACTTTATTCATCTAATAGATGAAAGCGAGGAGGAAGTAAGAATTTCTCTCCTTTATAAGTCTGTTGATGAATTGGAAGAAGGACAGAAAATTTGTATAAGGATGTTCTTCCTGGAGAACAAAAGCTATAAAGAAATTTTTGACAATACAGGATACGATTTTAAGCAGGTTAAAAGTTATATACAAAACGGTAAAAGAAATCTCAGGTTAAAACTGGAAAAACTGAAAGTAAATTCTGAATAATTTAAAATTCCATATTACTGGTCCCTGCCTTACGCAATCACAGCTGCTGGGATATGTTCGTAAAGAGCTGGGAGAAGAAGAAAAAACCCGGGTGGAGAACCATCTGCTTCAATGCGATTTGTGTTTTGATGCGGCAGAGGGAATAACCACTCTTGATTCCGGAGAAGATGCATCATTTTATCTTAATAATACAAAAGATGATCTGAAGCTTAAAATAAATGCCGGTTTCTCCCTGAGGCGTTTTAAGTTTTATATTGCGGCTGCGGCATTATTCCTGGTTGCATGTTCCGCTGTCTTAATCTTTTTTGGGGAAAGCAATTCTATAAAGCTGTTCAAAGAGTATTACAAACCTTATCCCAATATTATTCCAATGGTAAGAGGAAGTGAATCCGACTTTGATTTGAGAGCTGCAATGGTACTTTATAATTCCGGCAATTATGAACAGGCTGTTATTGAATTTGACAAGATCCTATCTTCAGGAGTAAAGAATGAATCCGCAGTATTTTATGAAGGTGTGTCATTCCTGTCGCTTGGTAATGGAGATAAAGCGGAATCAGCATTTGAGAAGGTTATAAATATCGGTGATAGTAAGTTGAAAGACCAGGCTGAATGGTATCTTGCTCTTTCATATCTTCTTGAAGAAAAAAAGGAAAATGCAGAAAGTCTACTGA
>DATICR010000542.1:0-6761 GCA_035456745.1 Ignavibacteriaceae bacterium | reverse complement strand
ACCACAATAGACTACTCTATAAAAGATGATGGATTTGTTTCTCTGAAAGTTTATAATTTACTCGGTCAGCTGGTTGCAGATTTAGTAGATCGAGAACAGAAATCAGGTTTTCATACAATGGACTTCAATGCATCAAACCTGCCTTCAGGTATTTATATCTATACATTAAGGACATCCGAACTTACATTGGTGAAAAAGATGCTACTCCTCAAATAGCATAGTTTGGTTTGAACCAAACAACGTTCCCGCCTGTCTGATTTCTGTCCTCAAAAAAAAGCGCAGCAAGTGACTCTACAAGGAAAATGCCGGCAGAATTTTGCCGGCATTTTTTATATAAGAATTAATTAGATATATCTTATTAAGCTACTGTAATTTCCTTGTCCAGATAAACATCCTGGATTGTATTGAGCAATTTTACTCCGTCCTTCATTGGGCGCTGAAAAGCTTTTCTTCCGGAAATTAATCCCATTCCGCCAGCTCTCTTATTAATAACAGCGGTTTTGGCAGCTTCGCCGAAATCATTTTCGCCTGATGCTCCGCCGCTGTTAATTAATCCGGCTCTGCCCATATAATTATTGATGACCTGGTAGCGGGTTAAATCAATTGGATTATCTGTTGTAAGATCTTCATAAACTTTCTTACTTGTTTTTCCGAATTTTATAGCATTAAATCCGCCGTTATTTTCCGGAAGCTTTTGTTTGATTATATCTGCTTCAATTGTGACACCGAGGTGATTTGCCTGTCCGGTAAGATCGGCAGCGACATGATAATCCTTATCCTTTTTAAATTCATTGTTCCGGAGATAACACCAAAGAACAGTAAAAAGTCCAAGTTCGTGCGCATATTGGAATGCCTCACTCACTTCCACAATCTGTCTATCGCTTTCTTCTGAACCATAATAAATTGTCGCGCCTACAGCTGCCGCACCTAAATCAAGTGCCTGTTCTACACCTGCAAACATTATTTGATCATAATGGTTAGGATAAGTTAAAAGTTCATTATGATTAAGCTTTAAAATAAATGGGATCTTATGGGCATATTTCCTGGAGCTCATTCCAAGTACGCCAAGTGTAGAAGCTACAGCATTACAGCCTCCTTCAATTGCAAGCTTAACAATATTGTGAGGATCGAAATATTCAGGATTCGGGGCAAAAGAAGCTCCGGCACTGTGTTCAATTCCCTGATCTACAGGAAGAATAGAAAGATAGCCTGTACCGGCTAACCTTCCAGTACTAAATACCCACTGAAGATTTTTCATCACATTTATATTTCTATCGCTATAAGCTACTACTCTGTCAACGAAATCGGGTCCCGGTAAATTCAACTGATCCTTGGGAAATTTTGCTTTATAACTAAGAAGAGTCTCGGCATCCTTCCCCAGCAGTTCTCTAATTTTATCTGACATTTTTTCCTCCCTATAATTTATTATTCTTATTAAAATATATGTTTTTAAATTTCACATCAATCGTTAAATATCATTTATCATTAGCGATTAAATTCTTTGATCTTTTTTTATCCAGTGAATTAAAAATTGCTTCGGCATGTGCACGGGAATTTTCAATAAAAAATCTGCTTGTATCCATTCCTCCGCAAACCACGCCTGCAAGATAAATTCTTTCTTTGTTAGTTTCATAAGTTTCTTCACTAAAATCAGGAATTTGTTCCCCTGATAGGGTTATCCCGGCTTTACGCAAAAATCCAAAATCAGGATGATATCCTGTCATAGCAAAGACGAAGTCGTTTTTTATAGTAAGCTTTCCATCCGGGGTTTCAATATCCACATCTCCTGGTCTGATGGATATAACCCTGGAATTAAAATAGGCTTTGATAGCACCTTCTTTTATACGATTTTCGATATCCGGACGCACCCAATATTTTACACCTTCTTTCAAAGAAGATTCTCTTATAACCATGGTTACATTTGACCCTCTTCTATATGTTTCAAGAGCCACATCAACAGCCGAATTTCCACCACCTATTACTACCAGATTCAAATAAACATATGGATGTGCCTCATTAAAATAATGTTTTACTTTTGGTAAGTTTTCCCCCGGAATATTCAGCATGTTTGGGAAATCGTAAAATCCGGTTGCAATTATGATACTATTTGTTGAATACTTTTGCTTTTCCGTAATAATGGTGTATGATGATGAGTTCTCCTTAATATCCGTGACTTTTTCATAAGTTTTTACATTTAACTTCCAGCTGTGTACTACTCTACGATAATATTCCAGGGCCTCCCTGCGTGTCGGTTTATCACCATGAGAAACAAAAGGAACTTCTCCGATTTCGAGTCTTTCCGAGGTAGAGAAGAAAATCATATTTGTAGGATAATGGAAAAGTGAATTAACAAGACATCCTTTTTCTAAGATAAGATAGCTGTAATTTCTTTTGACTGCTTCTATACCACAGGCAATCCCAATAGGCCCGGCACCTATTATAATTATATCAAATTCAGAATTCATATAATATTATTAATTTTTAGGAGAGTAAATTTAGTTAAATGATTTATAATTAATTCTGTCAGGTGATGAAGGGCAGGATAACAAAGTTAGTCCTCAGTCCCGCAGTCCTCAGTCTTCAAACATTAATTCTGAGTGAAGACTTTTTATTAAATATCTCAAATTTATTACTAAAAATATTTAATTAAAATGATGAAAGTTCATAAAAAAATTCTGCACTTCCTTCACCGGAGTCCTCCTTCCGTCTCGTGCTGGGTCTTCGAATGTCTATAATATAATATTTGAAAAATGAAAATATCAGTAATTTTTACCTGTTTTTATCGATTATAAATTGAAGGACTAAGTAAGGACAACCAAGGGGCAACAAGCGGGACTTCGGCCTCAAAACGGCCTCAGTTAAATTGGGAAATATTTTTTGCTGGTATTTGGTATGATTAATGACTTAATCTCATTTCCTATAGGGGGCAAAAATTCAGAGATTAAAAATTTTCAGCAAAGATATAGTTATAAAATTATAAGGTCAACGAGCAATTTTTACAAGTATGCTGTCTCAATATTCCCCTTTGCTTATGAATTTAACAAAAGCGGCGCGGTAAGCACGCCGCTTCTTTAGAGAGGTAATATTTAATCGATAATTTCTATTAATGCACTTGCAATGGTTTTGTCATTCTCATCCAGCAGGAAAACCCTATAAAACCCTGGCTCCTCGAATTTCAAATCACTTTCATCATTCTTTGCAAAGAAAATGTAACTCATATCTTTTTCAACAGTGTATGGAAATTTCTTATAATAATCGAACTGACCCGTACGGAAATTATATTTATCAAACTGAATATTAACATTCTCAAGTTCTAAAGCATGATCGCATTTAACCATAACAGTTAGATAACCTTTAGTAAAGCGATCGCTTACTCCTACTTCTCCTTTATCACTATCATAGCGTTCGCAAAAATACAATACAGGTTCACTCTGTGCATAGATTTCAGCCCTTATCCCCAGCACCAAAAAGAAGAGAACGAAAAGTAGAAGTTTTTTCATGTATAGCTCCAATAATTTGTGGTTTAAATGATTATTAAAATAAATTAAGTTATGTTATTTTTTGATCCTGAAAACGAATCCAAATTTAAAAATATCGGCAGGAATTATTAATGTAGTAAGCACGTTATCATCACCTGAAAAAAAGACTTTTGTAGCTGAATAATTCTAAAAATTTTATTTTTTTGATGAGATGATATTAAAAAAAAATTAAATAAAAAGCACTCAAAATCATTATAAAATAAAAATAAATAATAGTACAGAACTGCAGATAAAAAATCGAAACCGGATTTACTGATGCATAAAATAAAACATGTATGCTTCGACCTTGACGGAACATTAATAGATTCATATCAAACTATATATAATACGACTATAAAAACACTTCATCATTTGAAAATCGAGGAACCACTTACTGAATCTGAATTCCAGAAAAGGATTGGACATCATTTTATCCACATTTTTAATGACCTTGCCATACCGGTTCCGGATATTGAGGAATTTATCGACATTTATAAAAGCTATTACTTTGATTTTATTGATTCATCGGTTCTTTACCCTGGTATTCCGGAAGTTCTTAATGAACTGAAGCATAATGAAATCAAAATCTCACTTTTAACAACAAAAGGTCAGGATCAAGCAGATAAAATAATAGACCATTTTGATCTCAGAAAATTTTTCAATTATGTTATGGGCAGAAGGCCGGATATGGAAATTAAACCTTCTCCTCAATCACTTCATTTTATCTGTAATGAATTAATGATTGAAGAATACAGGACTATCATAGTAGGTGATACCGAAATTGACATACATTGCGGGAAAAATGCAGGAGCGTATAGCTGTGCAGTGACGTATGGCTACAGGTCGGAAGAATTTCTGAAAGCTGAAAACCCGGATTTTATTCTTCACGATATAAATGGGATTCTGAAAATCATTAAGGACTTTAAGGAAATAAGTTCATAAAATAGAAATACTGTCACGGTTCAGAGCTTCGATACGCATCGACTGGATTTAAAACAATAGTCGGTGCTACTCAGCCACCACAACCACCTTGACCGTGCAGCCCGGTTCTCTCCACAGTTATTTTAACAAGACCATTTTCTTAACATCATAAAAGCCAGGCTGTCCATTTTGCGGTTCAGCTTCAATTCTATAAAAATATACACCGCTAGGGATTCCTTTTCCTAAAAAGCTAACAGAGTGAGCACCTGTCTGTATTTCAGCATTTAATAATGTACTGATTTCATTTCCCAGGACATCGTAAACCTTTATTCTGACTCTGGAAATCTCAGGAATTGTAAATTCTATTTTTGTTGAAGGATTAAACGGATTAGGGTAATTTTGATCCAGTGCGAACTTGTCTGGTACATTTCCATCAGCAACACCCGAAGCAGGATTTCTTAAAGTTAAATGAATTACCGAAAGCGGGGGAAGATTATAAGTGAACTGATTATTAATAACGACATTTGAACTGCCGAGAAAAACTACGGAAGATGTTCCATCATAGAATCCATAGACCTGGACTTCAGGATCAAAAGTATAATTACCGGAAATCGAAAAATGACCTTCGATTTCATTACTTGTCTTATTAATGGCTATAAGATGCAATTCAGAATAATCATCGTTCATGGAAGCGTAAATTGAAGTCTTCTCGACATTATCAGATGAAGAGAATACCCTTTTGCTTCCGAACTTTCCTTCCTGATTATCATAGTTACGATAAATCATAAACGCAGATTTGGCATAGCCCTGCAGCTTTTCAAAGAATGTGGCAAAGTAGACATTAAATTTTCCAAAAATACCGAGAGCATCTGCTGTAGCGATTCCTGTACTTATATTATCTCCCGTACCGAACCTCCATTCAGTGAAACCGATTTTCGTACCCGGATAATATCCATTTATTGCATCCTGCAAATCAGGAATCTGGCGTATTGGCTGATTATTGGTAACGAATTGAGTAATCCAGCTGTTTTCCACAAAGGTTTCATCCCATAATGAGCGTGGTGCCTGCATTCTGACAGCAGCAACTTCCGGTGTGTTTATGTCGCTATCTACCCCATCAATCTGAGAATACCAGTGTAATGTAAAAACGTCCAGTAATCTTTTGCCGGCATTCTGAGAAAATTCATTCATCTTGCCAAGGTATGCTTCAACAAAGCGGGGATATGTTCCGGAATAATTTCCCCAATCGGGTGCAAAATGAAGGTTATAGTATCCTGCATAATTCGCCAAAGCCGGTCCGAATGCTTCTGCATTTGAGTCCATGCGTTTTATTGTTTTTGCCAGATTATTTGTTCTTGTAAGAAAAGTATCGACGCGTAAATATTGCGGAAATATTCTTGGATGTGTTCCAGTTTCAACTCCACCCTGCACACCGTCAGCATACCAAATATCGGGTTCATTATCCATTTCGTATGCTTTCACTCCGGTTGATGCAGTTGAATAGCCGTAAGTTTGAATTAAAAAATTCATTTCCTCATCGACGTACATTTTACCATCTGCGGTATCCGGTGTCATAGTAAAAGGTGTCCCTTTTTCATCCAGCACCTTTATCCAGCGATATGACGGAGCAGTCTGAGCGACAGTAACATACCCGGCTCCATCACGTGAGACATAACCTGCCATAGGCAATTGAATTAATGAATATGACTGATTATCTACAGAAACATTATGAAAATATTTTAACACAATTCCGGGATCCTGATATTCATTTTCCGGTACCTGATGAAAATATGGCAGCGCATCATCATTAGGACTGCAGTAATCAAAATCACCCGGAAATCCCGGATCGCATACATAACTGCCGCCGTTAGAGAAATTATTTTCCCAGTTATAGCCAGTGACTCTATCACCCCCAAATCTTCTTGAAGGTATACCGGGATAATAATTATCAACTGCGCTGACGGGAAAATTGTGGAGAACATTTGCCCCATAAATATAGGGGCTTATATTTCCATTACCGGAATTAGTATTTATAGAGAAGTTCACAA
Source organism: Ignavibacteriaceae bacterium (assembly GCA_035456745.1). GTDB lineage: Bacteria > Bacteroidota > Ignavibacteria > Ignavibacteriales > Ignavibacteriaceae > DATFVA01. The sequence goes on along the minus strand of DATICR010000542.1, from coordinate 274 downwards.
CAGTTTGTGCATCAACAATAATTGCTGTAAAAATAGTAATCAGGATTACGTAAAATACTTTCATACATACCTCTAAACATTGATTAAATTTATTTATAAGTCTGGATCAGAAAAAACGATGAGCACAGTCCGGTATTTTCTATTAAGAAACAACACCAGGACAAATAATAATTTTCTTTAAGGATTTGCCGGAAAATAATAGGTAAAATAAATTTTAATTCCTACTAAAAAATGAAATGGATTTCTAAGGGATAACTGTATGTGAGATATAGCA
>DATICR010000541.1:0-3045 GCA_035456745.1 Ignavibacteriaceae bacterium | reverse complement strand
CACAAGGGTTTCCAATAAATATTGATCCCTGCGCACGTCACTATTAAACATAGCATCAAATCTGAGATCGAAGGTACTACCAGCCAGAGAAAGTTCCCTTCCGGTGTATCCGATATGCCATTCATTCAAATATCTTCCACCATAAATTTTTCCTCTTGTAGAACCAAAAAAGCTAATAGGATAACGGATTTCGAAATTAAAATATGAACCGCCAAGAATTTTTACGTGTGTATTAAGGGTATCATCCCCTTTCCATGTTTTGAACTGAGAATCCGTAGGATCAAGGAGAACTCTGGAATAACCAAATTCAAAAAAATTACCAAAAGGAATAACATAGAAAATATGGAATCCTGCAGTAGCATAAAGGTTATTACTTTTATTCTCTCTTAATTTCGACAAAGCTTCAACAGGTCCAAAAACACCTCCTGTTAGACCAAGGATATGAAAATTAGCCTCCACATAATTTGATTCACCCGGGCCTGAATATTTAGTTCCGAAGCCAAAGGATATTCCCAGATCGCTCTTAAAAGGAATACCAAATCTCTCACCGCCGAAAAATTGAAAAAAGGGATTGATATAAGCCAGGGAAGGGGAAATTTGTAATTTACTTGGCGGGTTTACAATTTTATTAAACCTTATTTTTTCAAATATCCTGGTGAATACACTTCCATAATTTATAGTTTCTTCAAGATTTATTTTAAATGGATAAGTTACAACCTTTGCCCTGGTTTCCGCAGTAAGAGCAAGGAAAGGATAAAGATTTCCCTTAATAGAAATTGTCTGATTATTTACATCTCTCAAATCGACAATAATTTCCGCTTTAGGATCAGGAGGATCTATATTAAGTTCATTTTGAATATGAACAAATAAACTGTCGTCAAGAGGTTCCATTTGAAAATACCGTACGGGTTCTTCCTCCTGAGCTTTAATATAACCGGTGTATGAGATAGTTAGTATAACAGATAGAAGAATTAATAAAGTAATCTTATTCATAAAGTAGTTCCGATGTATTATTTTGAAAAATCAGTAAAATAGAATGAATCACCGACCTGTACCCTATCCTTTGATCTTTCGTCAACTACTGTAAAGAAGAAATTTACCTTATATCTTCCGTCTGCTTCCCTCAGATTACCATATTTATCAAGCCATTCATCAAATTTATTTTCAGTAGATGCTATTTTTAATGACACATTATAAACCGGGTTTCCAAGGTTATCTTTAAACGGACCTGAAACCGATATAGGTCCATTCCAGGTTACTTTTAATTGTTCGGGACGTTCATCGATAATTTTAACTGTGAAAACTGTAATTCTCTGAAGATCCTGAACATAAATATCTGAATTATTCATTTTGGTAGTAGCGCGATCAATTTTGATTACAGGAGGTTTATTAGGAACAACTTTTATTACATCCTGTTGGCTTCCATATTTTGCTACTACTTCAGTTTGATTGGTCAAATCAAAGGTTTTCTCCTGACCCGGCGGAATAACAGCAATCGGGTTTTTCATATCTTTAGGATCATATAAATAAGTGGGTACACTACCGGAATTCTGAGCTTTATTCCAGGTATACTGGATAAATGTCTGCTTCAATGAAATTGGCGACTGCAGGATTTCCTGCTCTTTCAACACGGGTTTCTCTTCAGGTTTTGGAGGAGGTGGGGTATCTTTAATTTTTTGCGCCATATCTTTAATTTTTGTATTTAATGAAGCAAGTTTTTCTTTTAGAGATTCATTTTCCTTAAGTGCATTTTCCTCAACTTTAACATCGAATTTAATGCCGGAGGAAGTTAAGGAATCCAGCAAAACCATAAGAGAATCTCTAACGCTCTTGTTTACAACTTCATCTTTAAGTACAACCCTGTTTAAATCAAGATCGGCACCTTTTAAGGCTAAAACGGTGATTACAAAGATGTAAAGTACCTGGTATATTATAAACTTACTGTCCCTGTTCTTCTGTACCATAATTCCCGCTCCCTTTTACTTTTTAACAACAATTGCTTCAAGATGTTTAAGTCCGGCCTGAGTTTTTTCATCTCCCAGAATCATCGATGCCTGTTGAATAGAATTAGCAAGAGATTTAAGATGTTCAATTTTTTCTGTGCTAATTCCCTGAATATTATTAATTTTTTCGAGAATCTGGTGCACGGAACTGAAATTTTTAACAAGGGCTTCACTCATCACTGAAGTCTGTTCAAGTAGAATTTTATATGTTTCAAGATCTTTTAATGAGATTTCGGCACCTCTCATTCCCAACCCCGCAGTAGTATTCAGCTGCTTGATTAAATTTTTAGAATTTTCGATCTGTATTCTTGAGAAATATTTTTCTTTCATATCCTGTACGTGAGTAACGACATTCTGGAATTCAACACCAAGCTGATCCAGAACAGGTTCAAACAATTTACCAAGTGCGAGGACAATTAAAGCTTTAATTTCAAACGGTACTGACAAGCCGAGAAAAATTTCTTCTCCCAGCTTTATACTGATGAGCAGTATTGCAGCTCCTATTAAAGGCAATGCGGTGGATATACTATCGATGACGCTCTGGTAAGAGGTAATTATCCTGTCTATTGTTTCAGAAACAGGACTTCTGAGAACTTCAAGTTTCAATTTATTGTAAGCAAGGAAAGCAAGAAACAAAAACAAAGCATAAATAATAATCGGCATCCACCAAAAACTAAAAGGTACGACTATCTGTTGAGCCGGCTGCCATGTGGGAAATAATGCTTTCCCGAGCTCTACGGAGACATTTCCAAGAATCGGCACATAAGATAAATCAAGAAAAAATGACAAAACCAGAGCAACAAAAGAAATTATTGCGGGTTTTATAATTACTGCAAACCGTATGCGCTGTATAGCGCCAACTTTATACTCGTCAAGCTCACTTTCCAGTCCGTTCTTTGCATAAAAATCCATTCTATTGTTTAATGCCTCTTCAGGGGGTTTTTGAATAGTTTCGGCTTTAAGCATTTAACACCTCTGTACTTTAAATTCTGAAATAGTTTTTTAATAAATGATAAAAATTCTCATTTTATTTGTTTAAGCA
>DATICR010000540.1:0-10426 GCA_035456745.1 Ignavibacteriaceae bacterium | reverse complement strand
TTAGATGACCGTTAGATGACTGTTAGATGACTGTTAGAGAGATGGAAGGTTAATAAATACTTAGTTAAAATTTGTCCTCCCTGGAAATTGGCTATTTAATTTTGTGTGCTGCCCAATTTAATAAATTGGGTATTAGGATTTGATTTGTAAGGGGGAAATTGAATTTCCCGGCTGGTATAAAAGGAGAACGAAAACCAGCCGGGAAAAGGAGATCTTAATAAGAAATATCGCTGACTTCGATCAGTTCCGCTTCGGTGTCTTTTTCCTTGAGGAACAGAACGAACTCAGGATTTAAATATTTTTGATGATTTCTCTCATACTCTTTCAGAAGATCTTCAAGTTCTTTATGAGGCAGAGATGATTTCATATAGTTGAGACGCTCTTTATCATCAAAAATTTTGTAATAGAAGATTTGTTTATTGGTCATGGTTATATCCCGTCATTAAATGAAATTAATTTTAAGCTAGAATTTTTTCTGCATGAAGAATATCGTTAAAAACTCCATCCTTGATTGATTCCGCATTTTTTCTTGCATTAGCAAGTGAATAAAGAATGAAACGGTTAGCAGTAAATACTTTTCTTGGTTCAATTTCCGCCTGATCAAGCAGTAGATACCCAACTACCAGATAACTGTAAAGATCAAGCAGATCTTTTGCTGCAACATCCTGAAAAACGGGGTCCTTTTTATCCGTGACATATTTAATGCAGTCTTTAAATATTTCCCTGATTTCAATAAGATGATTTACAAGAGGAGCAACACCGCCTTTATATTCTTTCTTTTCTTTCTCATCAAACCGGTAACCAAGCACATCATTTATAACACCTCCCATTGCAGCAACAACCTGCAATTGTGAAGTACCTTCATAAATATTGGTGATCCTGGCATCCCTGGCAAGCCTTTCTATTTTAAATTCTTTCATATAACCGGTTCCGCCATGAATCTGTAGGGCATCATATGTAATTTTATTCGCGGATTCAGTGAGAATATATTTGCACATTGGCGTAAGCAGGTTGGTTTCTTTGACCAGTTGCTTCAGCTTGAAGTTTTCTTCCTGCGTTCCTTTACCTTCTTCCTTAAGCTTTTCTATATAAATTTCGAGGGCTTCTTTTTTGTCTACACTCCTTGCAGCTTCATATAATAATGCCCTGTTTGCTTCAAGAAGAGTTCTCATATCTATCAGAATGTTGGAAACGACGGGGATATTGATAATCGGTTTTCCGAACTGCTCCCGTTCACGTGCATATTTAACTGCCATTTCGTAAGCCGCCTGCGAAATTCCCATTGCCTGTGCGGAAACTCCCATCCTTGCACGGAACATCAATTCGAATACATATTTTATTAATCCAAATCTTCTGCTCCCGATTAGCTGGGCAGGGGTATCATTAAATTGCAGTTCGCAGGTGGGTGAACCATGAATTCCAAGCTTGTGCTCAATCCTTCGTACTTTTACTGTTTCATCACCGTAACAAACAAACATGCTTAATCCGCGGCCGTCTTTGGTTCCTGGTTCGGTTCTGGCAAGAACAAGAAGGATATCTCCATTTCCATTCGTAATAAATCTTTTTACACCTTTCAGGAACCATTTTCCTTTTTCATCCTGGTATGCATGAAGTTTTACTGCCTGAAGATCAGATCCTGCATCCGGTTCGGTCAGAGCCATTGCACCGGTATATTTCCCGGAACAAAATCCCGGCAGGAATTCCTGTCTTTGTTCTTCACTTCCGAATTTTCTAATTGTATCTGCAATATCCTGCAGCCCGAATAAGTTCATTAAAGATGCATCTGCGCGGGAAACTAGTTCAATTGACATAATGTAGATCATGAACGGAGCGTTCAGACCACCGTATTTTCTCGGGAAGATTAATCCTGTCAAATCAGCCTGAGCAAGTCTCTTCAGATTTTCCTGCGTTCCTTTTGCATAACTGACTTTTCCGTCTTTTAATGATGCCCCTTCTTCATCAACATTTACAGCACGCTCAGCAATAAAATTACCTGCAATATCCCCGGTTATTTCCAGAAGCTTCCTGTAATTTTCTATTGCGTCATCGTAATCTACCGGTGCATAACGGTATTCTTTCGCTTGTATATAATCATCTTCAAGCACCGAAGTAATTTCCTGTAAGTCAAGATGATTGAAATGAAACTGAAGATCGCTGTTCTCTGTAAAAAAGTTTGGCATATTAAAAACCTATTTCAATTTATTTTTATAAGCTTCAATGAAAGCAGGTATTACTTCGGTGGCATCACCTATGATTCCATAATGACTGATATTAAAGATTGGAGCATCAGGGTCAGTATTTATTGCAATAATTTTCTGTGATTCCTGCATACCTGCACGATGCTGTATGGCTCCTGAAATACCGACTGCTATATATAATTTCGGCCTGACTGTTACTCCGGTTTGTCCAACCTGCCTGTCGGGAGTTACAAAACCTGCGTCAACGGCTGCACGGCTGCCTGCTATTTCAGCTCCGATTGTATGCGCAAGTTCTTCAACTAATTTGAAATTTTCTTTCGTTCCTAGTCCGTAACCGCCTGCCACAATTATGGGTGAAGCTTTAAGGTTAACTTTATTTTCTTCACGGTGCTGTTCTATGATTTTAACCAGTTCATCTACAGGGTCAGGGTGAAATTCAATTCTTGTGATTTTTTCCGGGTTGGGTTTCTCCAGAGGAGTAAGCTCCATGACCCCTTCTCGTACTGTTGCCATCTGAACAGGTACGTCGGGAGTAATAATTGTTGCTATAATATTTCCGCCGAATGCAGGACGAATCTGAAGCAGCAGCTTGGGAAAATTTTCTTTCAGGTATGTAACATCGGATATCTGCAGATCAGTGCAATCGGCCGTTAACCCGCTTTTTGTATGAGAAGCAACTCTTGGTGCAAGATCTCGGCCAATTACAGTGGCTCCGAATAATACTATTCTTGGTGTGAATTCTTCTATCAGCTTCGTAAGAATTCTGCTGTATGGTATTGTTCTGAAGTATTTCAATGATGGGTGATCAATTAATAAAGCTTCGTCGGCACCAAAACGAAATGTTTCCCTGGCAATAGATTCAGCGTTGCTGCCGATGACCAGTGCCTTAACGATACCGTTCATAGTCTGTGCAAGTTTATGACCTTTACATAAAAGCTCAAAACTCACATCAGCCGGTTTGCCGTCTCTCTGCTCAATAAATACCCATACTTCATTAGAAAATTTCATATTGTAATTCCTTTAACCAAATATATGATCGGTCATTAATTGATCTATCAAACCGGAAAGAGCAGTTCTTGTCGGTTCAACCTTAAGATGACTTCCTCCTGCGAGTATTACAGATTCAACCTTGAATACTTTTGTTGGGGATCCTTTAATTCCGCATCTTTCAGCATCAATATCGAGATCATCAGTTGTAATGGTCTTAATCAGCATTCCCTTCTCTTCATACTCGTGTAAAAGCTTATCTATATAAAGCAAAGAGTTTTCTTCGGTCATTTTTTCCAGGTCCATCAGAGATTTTGCTCCTTTAAATGCCATAACCCTTTTTGCACTAAAGGGACGTGGTTCAACTGCATCTTTTAAAACAGTAAGTAAAACAGGAATGCTGCTTTCAACAATTTCAAATCCGCCGTCGATTTTCCTTTTTACGGTTATTTTGTTTTTGCTTACTCCGATTAACTCCTCTGTATAGGTAACCTGGGGTATCCCAAGTTTTTCAGCTGTTTGTGGACCGACCTGTGCGGTATCGCCATCAATTGCCTGCCTCCCGGCAAAAATAAAATTATAATTACCGATTTTTTTTATGGCTTCACTAAGGACATAAGATGTCGCTAAAGTATCCGCTCCGGCAAATTTTCTGTCCGTTATAAGATAAACTTCGTCTGCCCCCATAAAAAGACATTCTCTTAAAGTATCCGAAGCTCTCGGCGGACCCATTGTAATTGCTGTGACTTTACCGCCATATTTTTCTTTTATTCTTAGCGCAAATTCCAGGGCGACTTTATCTTCATAATTAAAGATAGCAGGAAGTTTTGCCCTGTTAACGGTACCATCGTCTTTCATTACCTTTCCCGATATATTTGCCGTATCCGGAACCTGCTTTACCAGCACGATAGAATTATACATGATAACCTTTCAATATTATATATCTACAGTAAAGTCTATAAAACCAAAGTTGACAAAGGACAAATAACATTCCATAAAAGTTTTTTAACTATTATTTTACCTTTAAGCGGTTTATTGAGCATAACTTTTCATTAGTTAGAATTCAGATTTTTTAAAATTCTAATTTATGAGAAGAAAAATACCCGATTAATTGAATAAATCCCTTTCTTTGTCATAATTTAAGCATAATAATTTTGAGAATTTATTATGAAAAATATTGAGCGTGAAAACAGGAAAAATAGCAGGTTTAAAAAATATAATGCGATTACTATAATAATTTTTGGGCTTTTTATCTTCTTTCTTTGTACAAATGGTTTTGTAGCGGAACTAACCGGCGGTTACCAGTCTCTTCTGTATGATTGGCTGGGGAAAACCAACAAGTGGAGTGGTACATTTGGCCCACAGTCCTTCGTTGATATAATGAATGAGCTTTCCGCCCTTGGGAGCGAATTATTTATTTCTGTTTTTTCGATAGTTTTTGGCGGTTATCTGTTTATTAGGAAAAAATATAGAATATTATATACCTATTTTTATGTTGTACTCGGGGCCGGGATATTAACCATATTCCTGAAAAATTATTATGGCGGAGAAGAATGGTATAACTGGTTTAATATATTCCAGAGCGGCGGAAAGGTATTCCCCAGCGGCCACGCACTTATGTCGGTCGTATTTTATTTTGCTCTTGCAAGGTTATTATACAGGGCGAATCCTGAAAGAAAATTGAACAGATACCTGATGACTATTGCATTTCTCCTGAGTTTATTAATTGGAATAAGTCAGATTGTAAAAGGATCGCATTCCCCGAATGAAATAATAGCAGGCTGGTCACTAGGATTAGCGTGGATTTCAGGAGCCTGGTTATTAGATCGCCGCATCAGAAAGAAAATTCATCACCATCACCATATTGAAGAGAAAAAAGAATTAACTGAAGCTTAATTCATTTTCGTTATTCGCCCTGATGATTTTCATGCAATCAGGACAGTAATTATCTCCCTTAATATCCACTTCTTCAATTATTGCTGACGAATGCATTACACAATCCCAGTTACTGCAATGAAGCAGTCCGAAATTATGACCAAGTTCATGGAGTATTTCTTTAATTGTCCTGCTAAACAGAAGCTCCGTATTCGTTTTGCCCGTATAAAATTCTTCATGAAGCCGGCAGAGCGAAACTATTGAATGTTTCCCATTGAGCTGGGCTTCCCCAAAAACAAAGGTGAAAACAGGTACATATAGATCAAAACTCACCAGTATTAGTACTTTTCCTTTGATTGATGATGTATGCTTTACTGCTTCGGCAAGAACCCGGGTGGAAAAATATTGCCGTCGATCAGGAGAGTAGGACTCTCTGACACTGATATCTATTCCAATTTTCTTTACTTTACCGGGAAATATCTTTGATAGCTCATAAATAATCTTCTGAACAAGATCGGCATTTGAAATATGAACAGGAACAATATTTATATCCTGCATCAGGGTTTTCTCTGCAGACCATATTTATTTATTTTGTTATATAACGTTACCCGGTCGATTTTCAGTGTGTCAGCTGCACGCGAAATATTCCAGTTTAGTTCATTAAGTACAAGAGATATATGTCTTTTCTCCATTGCAGCGATACTCTTATCATCCTTATCGAAATGATTGTTCGAACTTACCTGGAATGGTAAATCCTGTACATCGATTATGTTGGTCTTGCTGACAACGACTGCCCTTTCAATCGCGTTTTCAAGTTCTCTCACATTCCCTGGCCAGTTATATTTTACAAGAAAGTCCATAGCTTCCGTTGAAATGGTATCTTTTTTCTTATTCATCGCTGTAGTGAATTTTTTCAGGAAGTAATATGCAAGCAGAGGAATATCTTCAATTCTTTCACGCAGCGGGGGAATAAGGATTGTAAATACATCAAGCCTGTAATACAAATCTTCTCTGAATTTTCCCTGCTTTACCAGATCTTCGAGAGGTTCATTGGTCGCCGCTATAACTCTGAAATCACTTTTGATAAGTTCGTTTCCTCCGACCCTTGTAAACTGCTTGGTTTCTATAACTCTTAAAAGTTCAACCTGCATTTTGGCGGAAACTGACCCTATTTCATCAAGAAAAATAGTGCCGCCGTTTGCCATCTCAAATTTACCTTTACGCTTATAATGAGCCCCGGTAAATGCCCCTTTTTCGTGTCCGAATAATTCACTCTCAAGTAATGATTCCGCCAAAGCGCCGCAGTTAACAGTAATAATTGGGAAATATTTTCTCCTGCTGTTTATGTGAATTGCCTTTGCAACAAGTTCTTTGCCTGTACCGCTTTCTCCGCGAATCATAACAGTCGTATCTGTTTGTGAAACTGTGTTGATTAGTGAAAATATTTTTTTCATCTCTCCACTTTCACCAATCAGGTTATCAGGTTTAATGATTTCGTCTATACTATCCTTGAGAGCTTCATTCTCGGTTTTCAGGTTTTTCTGGTTGAGCGCATTTTCAATTATATGAGATAATTCATCAGGATCAACAGGTTTGGTTATATAATCGTATGCGCCGTCTTTTAATGCTTTGATTGCTGAGGGCACGGACGCAAATGCTGTAATGAGAATTACTATTACCGAACAATCAAATTCCTTGACTTTGGATAACAACTCAAGTCCGCTCATGCCGGGCATTTTCATATCAACAAGCAGAACATCATATTTTCCTTTTTCGAAATGTTTTAGAGCAATTTCGCCATTGTCTGCTGTTTCAACCTGATAACCGTCTTCTTCAAACCAGTGCTTTAATGATTGACGGACGATTAGTTCGTCGTCTACTACTAGTAGATTTGCTTTAGGTTTCATTTTTTACTTCTTGTATTTTTTTAATTGGTAAAGTTATTTTGAAGGTTGTACCTTCAACAGATGTACTTTCAACGGAAAGTTTTCCGTAATGTTGTTTTATAATTCCGTAGGCTACTGCAAGACCAAGACCGGTTCCTTTATTATCGCTTTTCGTCGAAAAAAATGGTTCAAAGATATAAGGAAGATCTTTGTCGGCTATTCCTTTTCCCTGGTCGGTTATTCTTATAACTGCTTCTCCTTTACATTCTTCGAGGGTTACTTTTAAGGTTTGACCTTCATTCATCGCCTCAATTGCATTAATGAGCACAGCAATAAGTGCCTGCTCTACCTTCTGTGAATCGCATTCGGCAATGATATTATCTGATTTATATTCTTTGATTAATTTTATATGGTTTATTTCCAGGTGATGATTTATAAGAATAAGACTCTTGTCAATAATCCTGGAAATTTCATTACTGGAGAATTTACCTTCATCTTTGTGTGAAAAGAGAAGAAGATCTTTAACTATTTTTCCGCAGCGTGCCGATTCATCTGATATAAGATTTAAAAATTCAATAATGTCTTTAAACTCACCATCTTTGCTTTGCTTGGTGAGCTTCCTTGTTATAAGCTTGCTGTATGTTAATATTCCCTCAAGCGGATTATTGAGCTCGTGAGCAACTGTGGCTGATAACTTCCCAAGCGATGCCAGTTTTTCAATCTGTGTAATTTGTTCATAAATCTTTTTTAATTCTTCATTCTTTTCTTCCACTTTAAGGTTTAGTGTTTCAGACCATTCTTTGATTTCATTATAAGCAGTGTTTAATCTTACTCCCATATAATTAAATTCGTTTGCCACCTGCCCTAATTCATCCCGCGAACCGATATCTATTTTGTAAACAAGGTTTCCGTTTGAAATCTCTTCCATTCCCTTCGAAATTTTTTTAAGAGGTCTGTTAACAAGTATAGAAATAAAAATTCCTGTGAACGCAGAAATAAGAGCAGTCAAAATGATTGCATTGGTTATAATATTTCTTGTGTTTGATTCTATTATCTGGTTCATAGTTGTCGTGGATACTATAATATCGAGAACTCCCAGGATATTTTTATCCGCAGAATGTTCGTGACATGAACCATTGGAACAGTCAGCCTCATTTTTAATGGGGTTGATAAGTCCAATAACCTTTTTTCCCTTGTCTGAAGTAAACTCCCTTATCATTTCATTTTGCGGAAGATTCGTAGGGAGAGTAGGACGGGAATGACATACATAACAGGCCTCGCTGTTTGTGTCTACGGTTTTGTTTATCTCAGTTGAATCTGTAGAATAGCTGATTTTTCCCTGTTTGTTGTAAATTCTTATTTTTTCAACACCAGCCTCAGTCCCGATGGTATTTATAATTTCATAAATATCCTGTCTTCTGTTAAGCAGCATACTATAGCGTGTTGATTTTTTAATCACATCACTTAAATTGTATGCATTTTGCGATGATGCTTCGGTCAGGTCTTTTTTTAGAACGGATAGGGTATAGAATGTGTAGATTGCTAAGTTTATTAGCAATATGCTCGAAATGACCAGTATAAGCTTTATACTTAACCTATTTATAAAAGAAGGACGCATATCCTCCCCGCATCTCCCCAAAAATTTAACACTCAAACGTAAACAACATCTCTATCATTTTCAAGGCGGATAGTTGAATATATCTACACTTTTTTTAATAATTCAACACTCATTGGAGAGGAGTGACTTAAGAAATTCTTTATATTTTTGAATTCCGATAGCCTGATACAGGAATTTTACTTCTGTGCCGCCATCGTTCATCCTGGTGCCAAGAAAACTGAATTTGTATTTATTCTCGAATTCATACAGTTTTAACATTAAATGATCAAGAATGCATTCATATTCTTTTCCTTCATACTGTACATTTTCGATTTCATTGTCTTCAGTCTCAATGAGGCAAAGCCAGATTTTTTCTTTTAAGTCTTCTACTTTATAATTTAATTTGTCGACGATAAAAAAATTAGCAGGGGAGAGCACCTTCATCTCTCCCCAGTCTCCCGATAACTTTAAGATTGCTTCACCTTTGTTTACTTCGGGACCGGAATTCAGGAACTCGTAACCTGTTATATTGTCGAGGAAAAGATATGCAGACCTGTCTAGTCCGAGGTAATATGTTTTATCAAATAGTTTTTTCAGAATGACACTGTTATTCAGATAATGATATTCTTTTGAATAACTAATTGATTTGAGTATTTCCGCTTTTTTCCTGAATATACTCTGTCGAAGATATTCATCCTGAGATACTACAGATGCGTTCTCAGGATTAATATTTCTCATTATTTTGTCGAACGCACAATTATCGCAATCAAAGTTTTTATCACAAAGCTTGTAATCGATGATCTTTGAACTCATCCATATACATTTCATGGAGTCAAAATTAACAAGTTCGAAATATTTATTTTTAGACATTGAGATTCCCAAATATTTAATTTATAACTCATCTTTGCTTATTGACATTGGCTGAAAAACGGGGAAATACTCTGTAATTAACCTGAATGCCCACATACCTAGAACCACGAGCATTAAAGTTATACTGATCTCATTTATGCTTGGAAAGTAATTTATTCCTGCATCTGTGCTGACAGAAGTTATAGCAACATTCATCCTGTTGAGAATGAATCCAGCAACTACAAGTACGGTTGAGATATAAAGCCATTTTTTATTTTCCCTCAATCGTTTTTGTATTAATATTCCGAATGGAACTAGTACTCCCATTAGCACTTCAAGGAAATAGAGTAAAGATTTCTGACTGATTGAGAATAAAAGATAAATATTTCCCGAAGTTATTAAATCTGTTAGCTTTAGAAGGAATCCGAACATTAATAAACTTGCACAAATCAACCCTGCTAATGAAAGAAGATCCATTTCCAGCTCCCGGTTAAAAGCACGGGCGCTTAAAAAAGATTCGAAAATCACCATTGCAAATCCGACACCAACCGCAGAAATGAAAAAGTATATCGGCAGGTAAGGTGAATACCAGATACCGCTCATAGTGGTTGGAAGTATCAAAAATAATGATCCAAGTGAAGACTGATGCAAGGTAGATAACAGAACCCCCAGAGCCATAATTGGGATGCTTATTTTTTTCATTATTGAAATTAGCTTATGTAATTTGAATTTTTCCAGTACAATCGGCAGGAATTCAAGTGAAAGAACAGTTGTATAAAGCATTACACACCAGGCAACCTCAAACATAACTGAACTCGGGTTCCACATAATTAATGCGTGCCAGATGTTATATGGTTTACCAAGATCATACATTAGTCCGAAAACCACAAGCAGATATCCCAGGAATGCGGTTAAAATCGCAGGCCGGGCCAGTGGTTTGAATTTTTCAATATTAAAAATATGAGTTACTGCGCAGATAGTGAATCCTCCCGCAGCAAGACCAACACCGCAAAGTATGTCGAAACCAATCCATA
>DATICR010000539.1:0-6854 GCA_035456745.1 Ignavibacteriaceae bacterium | reverse complement strand
CGATAAATTAACAAATTCCCTTGATTCGCTTACGGCATATAATTTTAATAACTGGAGAATTAGTCCCGACCTTTCAAAACCAATCGAAGGTAATCCTGCATCACCTGAATTTGATGATTCCGGCTGGAAAATATTAAGGATAGATGAAAGGAATACTAATGATTCCTGCTGGCTTCGGAAAGAAATCATTTTTCCTGAAACAATCCTCGGTAAACCCGTTCAGGGTAAAATTACTTTTCTTGTATCTGTTGATGATTATGGTTATTTCTATGTCAACGGCGTTAATAAAGGCTATTTCCCATGGGATGGCGAATTTACATTAACTGAAAATGCAAAACCGGGAGATAAATTTTTAATCGCAATTAAGGCCATCAATCTGGGAGGTCCGCTTCGCCTTCTCCAGGCTCGGATTGATATGGAGGGAACAAAAGAGCTCAGAGAATCTATCCTTGATTTTTCATTAAGTATGCAGGTGGGACAAAAGTTGTTGAGCTTTGATACTTATCAGACAAACGCACGCGTTAAGACTGATCCGGGTATCGATAAATCCAAAATAAATAAAGATGAAAAAACAAGATTGAATGAACTGCTTCAAAAACTTGCTTCGGAAGTTGATGTTGATGCATTGGGTAATGGGGATATAGAAAAGTTCAGGACATCAATGGAGAGTGTTCGTTCACAACTTGAACCAATAAAAGAATTCGCAAAAAAGTTCACTCTTTTCTTTGATTCAAATGCGCATATTGATGCTGCCTGGTTATGGCGGGAAAAAGAAACAATCCAGGTATGCAGAAATACTTTCAGTTCGGTTTTTCATATGATGGACGAAAAGCCTGATTTCACTTATACACAAAGTGCTGCACAATATTATAAGTGGATGGAAGATTTGTATCCTGATGTTTATCAGGGAATAAAGGATAAAATGAAAGCGGGAAGATGGGAAGCAATAGGAGGAATGTGGATTGAACCAGATTGTAATCTTATCGATGGTATTTCATGGTCCCGCCAGCTTCTTTATGCAAAAAGATATTTCAAAAATAAGTTTGGTGCGGATATTCATATAGGCTGGAATCCGGATTCGTTTGGTTATAACTGGAATATGCCGATGTTTTATCAGAACGCAGGAATTGATGCATTTATTACTCAGAAAATTGGCTGGAATGATACTAATGTTTTTCCGTACCGCGTTTTCTGGTGGGAATCACCCGATGGTTCAAAAATCCTCTCTTATTTCCCGTTCGATTATGTGAATACTATTACTCAGGCATTTCAGCTGGTCGACTGGCTGCGGCAGTTTGAAGCAAATACAGGTTTTACAAATATGCTTGTACTCTTCGGCGTGGGTGACCACGGCGGCGGTCCCTCGATCGATATGATAAACAGGATCGAACATCTCAAAACAATCGATATATATCCCACAGTGGTTTATGGAACAACTCAGAAATATTTAGACTGGCTGAAGGGTCAGGATCTTTCAGATGTTCCTGTATGGGATGATGAGCTTTATCTCGAATATCACCGCGGCACTTATACAACCCAGGCAAATATGAAAAAGTATAACCGGTTGAGTGAAATTACATTAACAAATGCAGAAAAGTTTTCTTCTCTGTCTCACCTGCTCTTCAAAGGAAATTATAGAAGTAATGATCTGGAAGAAGCATGGCAGGGTGCAATGCTCAATCAGTTCCATGATCTGCTGCCCGGTTCAGGGATAAGAGAAATTTATATAGATGCAATGAAGACTTATCAGCACACTCTTGATATTGGAAATTTTGTCGGTGATGAGGCTTTGAATAATATCGCACGCAATGTCAATACTTCATTCATAAAAAAAGGCAGACCGGTCGTTGTGTTTAATTCCTTATCATGGAATAGAAACGATGTGGTAGAGCTAAAAATGCCCGAAGGTGATTTAACTAATTATGCAGTATATGATAAGAACAGTAATGAAATACCTTCTCAATTAATTAATGATGATACTTATAAAAATAAAATAGTTTTTATTGCTGAAGATGTACCTTCTTATGGTTACAAAGTATATTACTTAAAAGAGAAAAATAATCCTTCTTTATCCCAAAACAAGCTTTCCTCAAATAATGTCATCGAAAACGAGTATTTCAGGGTAACAGTCGATCCTGATAGCGGTTGGATAAAAAGCATTTATGATAAAAAGAATGGAAAGGAAATTCTTGCCGGAGAAGGAAACAGACTGCAGATGCTTGAGGATAAACCAACAGCCTGGGATGCCTGGAATATTGGCTGGACAGGTGTTGAATTTCCAACTACTTTCAAAAAAATTGAATTAAAGGAAAACGGACCCGTAAGAACTGTATTGAGTGTTTATCACGATTATCTGAAACCCGGCGTGGTGAAAGACTTTCCGACTCCGAATTTCCCGAATACCTTCTTCAGACAGGATATAATTTTGTATGAGGGAATTGACAGGATTGATTTTCTTACAGATGTTGATTGGTGGGAAGATAAAACAATGCTTAAAGTAGAATTTCCACTGACGGTTCAGGATACTGATGCAACTTATGAGATTCCGTATGGTACGATTCAACGAACAACACAAAGAAATAATCCCTGGAATAAGGCACGCTTTGAAGTATCCGCTATTCGCTGGGCAGATGTGTCAAATAATGGCTATGGGGTTAGTCTCCTTAATAATTCAAAATACGGTTATGATGTTAAGAATAATGTAATGAGACTTTCATTGCTTCGTTCACCTAAATGGCCTGATCCAACAGCAGACCGCGGAGAACATGAAATTAAATATTCCTTGTATCCGCATAAAGGCGATTGGAAGGAAGCTAATACGGTGAATATGGGTTATAATTTTAACTATCGACTTGTTCCGATGTTTACGGATGTACATAAAGGTACTCTTCCTGCAGAATATTCTTTTGTGAAAATGAATGCCCCAAATCTCGTTCTTACTACCTTTAAAAAAGCAGAGGATGAAAATGCTTATATTTTCCAGTGGTATGAAAGTGCTGGCAAAAATACCGATGCAGAAATCGAATTCCCTGAAGCTCCTGTAAAAATCCTTAAGTCAAATATTATGGAGGAAAACGGAGAACCATTGAAAGTTAATGGAAAGAAATTAAAGATAAGTACACCTAAAAATTCTGTGATGACTTTGAAGGTTTACTTCTGATTATAAGATATGAAAAGTTTGAAATGATGTCATTTTATTTATTGTGTTAATATCATATCTGTCCAAAATAAAGTATATAAGTTGGAAGAATGGATAAGCATCCCGCAGGGATCAGCGTAAATCATAAACCTATTATAGAAGAGAATAGCCAAATAATTGACCCTTTTCTCATTTTAACCGTCATAAATATCAGCGTTTATCTGCGGAAAAACTATTTAATAATAGCTATGAATATATAATTGATTATTGGAGGGATTTAAAATGAATGACGAAAAATACTTCCCATTTTTACCCTCAAATGCAATTTTTTTTATTGCTGTAAAAATAATTTGGACAGCAATGGTTAATAAAAGATATTGATGACTAATGTTCCGTTTTATTGATAATTGTCTTCCCGGATAGATCGATGAATAAAAAAGTAATTGTTGAAGACAAGTCCTTCCTTGCCAAGGGAAGTCGATAGATCCCGACTTTGACGGGAGACTACAGGATGAGTTCTCATTGGAGACAATCGAGCAACAATAATAATTATTTTTATTTGAATGAGTATCCGGTTAATTAATTAAAGCTGAAATGCAGCCGTCTCACTCCAATATTCTTTTTTCTTATGCAATGTGGATCCTGCTGCAGCCACATAAATAAGCGGATTTACGTCTTTCTTAAACGCTTTCCTCATCTCATCATCAAGTTGAAAATTCATTGTGTAATTTGCATCAGGTGATGCCTCTGTTATCTTATTATTTAGTGCAAACATCGGTTCTCTGGAATTTTTAAAATATAAAAACACAAATACCTGTGCCGGAAAGGTTATATAATTTTCTGTCGGAAGATTAAAACTTAAATCAAGAATATAATTCTGAACAGAAACAGAATTAATAGTTAACGGGATTCCTCCGGGGGTTATTCCGTTTGATGTAGTTAGAGTACCATTGTCCGTTCTTTTTGAATTATATGCCATCATTTTCTGGTAGGGACTTGATGCTTCGATATTAGCTACTTTCCAGATTTCTTTGAGTACCGGCTGCTTATTTATTGTTTTAGATATCAATACACTCGCTGCAAAATTGCTGCGTCCGTTTACTGCAGCAGCAGAACGGCTTATTTTCCGGTTAAAGGATTTTTTTGCCAGGATTTTCTTTCCCCTGAAATTTTTTATGAAAAATTCTCCTAGTGAACCGGTTGCATTCTGGAGAACTATCGAATTTTTAAGAATTGCCATAAAAACCTCATTTTATTCTTTCAAATTTAAAAATAATACTATAATGTATCAAGCGCATTTAGTGCGCATTTAGTGCGAAATAAGTATGTATTTAGTGCGTAATTAGATAATAATTGCCTGTCCATTTCCATTAAATGGTTTAAAAGGAATTTCAAGGACCATTTGAAAATGAATTTACCGGAAATCAGCCGGATTGCACAAACTTGTGCGCTTAAGACTATTCGGGAAATATTATTTGCTTTTCATTTTGTAAAAAAAGAAATTACCCCCACAATTACCTTTGTGCTGTTCAAACCATAAAAAATAATTAGCTGATTAGCGTTTCCATATATTTTAGTGAATGGAACATTTTATGAAAATCCATTATCTGATTTTAATGGTTTTTTCTCTATCTCTTTGTGAAATTTTTCCGCAGCAGGAATTTCAGATACGGGATACTGCCCTGGCTGCTAAGCATTTTTCTCTGGGTGTTTCACTTACAAAAGCAGCCCTGTATGATAGCTCAAATATTTATTTTGATAAAGCAGCACACATTTATAACTCCCTCTATGATCAAACTCAAAATCAAAGCTTTTGTGAAAAATATATTTCGTGTGAAAACAAAATGGGATGGAATTTAATGATGCTGGGGAAATATGACGAGGCTGATGACCTGCTGAATAAGGCCCTTTCCCTGGGATTAAAGGTTTTGGGTGAAAATAACCTCGAGGTTGCTCAATGCTATCACGTTATAGGTGTTGTTTATTGGGGAAAAGAAGATTTTCTTACATCGATTGATTATCATAAAAAAGCATTGGATATAAGACTCCGGCTTCTCGGTGAAGAAAATACACAGGTTGCATCCACCTATAATAATCTTGGAATTGACTATAACGAAATTGAAGATAATGATAAATCCCTGGAGTATTACAAAAAAGCTTTGGCAATTGATCTTAAGAAAAATTCCGATGAGACTGCTCTGGCTAAAACTTATAATAATATCGGAAATGTTTATCTCCATAAAGATGATTATGATAAAGGATTGGAATATCATCAGAAAGCATTGTCCATCCGGCTCCGCTTGCTCGGCGAAAATAATCCTTATACAGCTGACAGCTATGAAAATATTGGTATTATCTACGGTCAGAAAGATGAATATCAGAAGGCTCTGGAATATTTTAACAGATCTTTGTCGATCCGGATTCATGTTTTTGGAGCATCCCACCCGTGGGTTGCAGAATCATATAATGAATTGGCAAATTGCTATTATTATATGGGCGTTCTTGATACAGCTCTTCAATATTGCAGGAAATCTCTGGATATACTTAAAAATTATTCGGGAATAAGAAATCAGGAAATTCTTAATGCTTATATAAATATGGGAAAAATTTATAAAGACAAACGGGATTTTCTGAGTGCTTCTGAATATTTTAATAAAGCGCTATCGCTTAGTACCGATCTTTATGGTGAAAAAAACCTCTTTTCAGGCGTCGCATATAAACGACTGGCTGAATTGAATGAACTCCGGCACAATTATAATGATGCTTTGGCTTCCTGCCAGAAAGCATTGATTTCACTTGTAAATTCATTTCATGATAATTCAATCAATAGCAATCCTCCTTTAACCGGTATTGTCTCGGAAATTGAATTGCTTAATACATTGTCATTAAAAGCAAGGATACTTAATGAGTTATCGGATTCTACCGGAATTGAGGATCTGTCAATGTCATATTCTACATATAAACTGGCCTCCGATCTTATTGACCAGATGCGAACCGGGTATAAAGCCGAAGGTTCAAAAATATTCCTTGGGGTCAGATCTAATGATGTGTTTAATAGTGCTATCCGCGTAACTCTTAAGCTGTACAATATTACTGATGATGAACGTTATAAAGAAGAAGCATTATATTTTGCTGAAAAAAGTAAGGCGGCAGTATTAGAACAAAGCCTTGCAGAAGTTAAAGCTGCAAAGTTTGCGGGAATCCCTGATGATCTCCTTGAACACGAAAAACAATTGAAAATTGATCTTACTTATTATGAGACCGCACTTCAAAAAGAATATCAGAAAAAAGATAATCGCGATGAGAATAAAATAAATGAATGTCAGAATAACCTTTTCACATTAAAAACACAATATGATGATTTAATATCTGATTTTGAAAAAAAATTTCCTGATTATTTCAGTCTCAAATACCGGAAACAGGAACTTTCTGTCAGTGAAATCCGGAATTCCTTGAAGGAAAATACTGCCCTTCTGGATTATTCCGGGGACGACAGCCTCCTGTATATATTCCTGATAACCAGAGATGATTTTAAAGTCTATCCCGTTAATTTACCTCATGATTTTTCCGATTTGATAAGAAATGTCAAATCTCTTTATTAAATAACTCAGTCTCCTGAAATCAGTTTCTTCAGGATTCATTTTCTCAGTAAATAATGCTTCGAACGGTATTTTATACAATGTTCCTGCAGGAATAATTACGAGTTTCTCCTTAG
>DATICR010000538.1:0-15579 GCA_035456745.1 Ignavibacteriaceae bacterium | reverse complement strand
AATGCAGGTGATCTTTCAAGCGGTGTTTATTTTGTAAGATTAAATGCCGGTTCAAGTAACAGGATAATTAAAATTACTCTTGCTAAATAATATGAAGGTTAAGCTAACCTTTTAACAGTTGGTTTTACCTTGATTTTCAGGTCGCCGATTAATAAAATTGGCGGCTAAATTTGTTTTCAAAGTAACAAAAGGAGATAAATTCAATGTTCCGCAGGGTTATTATACCTCTCATTATTTTGGTATCACTGGTGTTAAGCTCGTGTGCACCAAAACATTCGGATATAGTTGTCGCAAAATTTGATGAAGAACAAATTAAGATGAACGAATTCGAAAAAATGTATGAAAAGAATGCCGGGAGCTACGAAAAAGCTAAAGCAGACAGTATTTCACAATTGAAAAACTTTCTTGATCTATACGTCAATTTCAAGATGAAATTAAGAGATGCAAAGGTCCGTGGATACGATACCGCCACTGACTTAAATCAGGAATTACAGGACTACAAGAAGAAAGTCGGAGTATCGTATATACTAGAAAAACAAATTGTAGATCCGGGTGAACATCAGCTTTATGACCGGAGAAAATATGAATTACGCGTAAGTCATATTATGTTCAGACCAGATTCGACGGGCGAAACAGCATCCAGGCAACTTGCTCAGTCTATTCTTGACAGTATAAAAAATGGTGCAAGCTTCAGTGAAATGGCTAAGAAATATTCTGCTGATAATTACTCAAAATTTATTGGCGGTGATATCTATTATATTACTGCAGGTTTGCTCCCACCGTCATTTGAGGATGCTGCATATGAAACTCCTGTGGACAGTGTATATCCTTCAGTTGTACAGACCAGATATGGATTTCACCTGATTAAAGTTACTGATAAGAGGGAAAGAATTCCTCAAATCAAAGCAAGCCATATACTGGTTAATTTTAATGGTCCTGATGGAAAACCCGATACCGCTTATGCCAGGGCTAAAATAGATACAGTTATGCAAAAACTTAAGAATGGAGAGGATTTTGCCAAACTTGCAGAACAATATTCAGATGATACAGGTTCCAAAAAGAAAGGCGGTGACCTTGGATTTTTCAGCAGAAGAATGATGGTTAAACCTTTTGATGAAGCCGCATTTAATCTGAAACCCGGAGAATTATCAGATATAATTGAGTCTAATTTTGGTTTCCATATAATTAAGCTTACAGATCAGAAACCCTATCCTTCCTTTGATGAAGACAAAGAGGAACTGGAAAAAATTTTCAAACAGACAAGATATCAGGAGGAATATGATTCTCTGGTTGATCGTCTAAAAACCAAATATGGATTTTCTGTAAACCAGGCAACTCTGAATAAAATCCTTGAGAATGCTGATAGTGTTAAGGTTGGCGGGAAGATAAAGAATTATGATACGCTGAAAGATCAACCTTTATTTACATACAATAAAGTTGATACTGTTTATGTAAGCACTGCTATTGACAGGATGAATTCAGAACGCCAGTTTATGAACAGACCTATAGATGCTGATGTTATTAATTCCGCAATCAATAAAGTCGTTGGTGACAGTCTGCTTGAAGTTGCAGCTATGCATTTAGACGAGACAGACAGTGATTTTGCAGACCTTATGGATGATTACAGAAATGGCATTTATGTTTTTAAGCTCCAGGATGATGAAGTATGGAGTAAAATTGATGCCGATAGTGTGAAATTATACAATTATTTCCAGCAGACAAAGGACAAGTACGTCTGGCCTGATAGAATAAATTTCAGCGAAATTTTTTGTAAGAGCGATTCTCTAATACATGTGTATTATAATCAACTTCAAAATGGTGCCAATTTTGATTCACTGGCTGCTAAGTATACAGAACGTCCACAGTTGAAAGAAAAGGCCGGTAATTACGGATTGGTTGCAGTTGATTATTCAACACTCGCCTCAAAAGCTAATGAACTACTTTCCACCCCGGGCTCCTATTCGGAACCATTTCCATATTCAGGTGGTTTCTCAATAGTTAAGCTGATTGCTAAAGAACCGGCACGTCCTAAAACATTCGAAGAGGCAAAAGCTGAAGTATCGGGGGCTTACCAGGAAGCTGAATCCAAAAGACTTGAACAGAATTACCTGGAAAGTTTGAAGACGAGGTATGAGCCTCAACTTTATTACGATAAACTTGAAGAAGCATTTAAAGAAACGAAATAAATTATTCCTTTTGATTCTTATTACCGCAGTCTTTTTTGGCTGCGGTAAGGAATCACGCGAAAAAGAATATCTTGCAAGGGTGAATGATACATATTTTACCCGTGATGATTTAAATGCTATCATTGATTCCGGTTCGGGTAAAAATTTTTATAAGAATGAAATTATAAGAGACTGGATTAATAAAGAACTTCTTTATGAGGAAGCCAAAAATTCTGGTATCCTGGATGATAAAAACTTCCAGAAAATAAGAAATCAGTCAAACAAAGAACTCGCCGTGACTTTCCTGATCAATAAAATTTTTAATGAGGAAAAATTAAAAATTGATCCTGAAGAAGTTAAAGAATATTACGAAAAAAATAAGGATAATTTCAGGCTGTTTCAAAATGCATTTCTTATAAATCTTATCCAGTTCAATGATGAAGATAAGGCAATTGAGTTCAGGGCAAAAGCTTTTGATGGCGGGTGGGAGAATGCAGAAAAAATATTCAGTAATTCTTCTGGTATTGTATCTGAAATGAAGACCAATCTTGTTTACGGATATGAAATTCAACCGGCCGGTATGATTCCTATTGTCCGCGAACTTCTTCCGGGTGAAATAAGTATTGTCATAAATGATAGTACAGGTAATTATTATCTTTTACAGCTTCTTGAAAAATATGAGAAAGGAAGTATCCCCCCATACGGGATTGTTAGTAATCTGGTGCATGACAGATATATTGCCTTGAAGAAGGATCAATTTATTACGAATTATCTGAAAGAGCTTTATTCAAAAAATGAAATTGAAGTAAAATAGGTGTTAAATGAAATTTAGAATTTTTGCTGTGATTTTTTTATTTACCGGAATTTGTTATGCACAGGAGGTTCTCGATAAGATTGTTGCAGTAGTAGATAATGAAATAATTACCGAGAGTGAACTAGAGTTCCAGTCAAATTTGCTCGCATCCAGATACGGAGTTTCACCAGACTCTCCTGAACTCAGAAAGCAGACTCTGAATTCGATGATAGAAGAGAAACTTGCTTATGCACAGGCCAACCTCGATTCTATTACGGTTACAGACGATGAAGTGGACAAACGAATTGATTATCAAATCCAAATGTTTATCCAGCAATATGGTTCCAAGGAAAGAGTAGAGCAGGTCTATGGAATGAGCTTAGAAAAAATCAGGCATGAACTGAGAGATGATGTTAGAAAAAACCTTATGGTTCAGAAGCTGCGTGAAAAAAACTTTGGGAACATTGAAGCCACAAGAAGAGATGTAGAAGAATTTTTCAACAAGTTTAAAGACAGTCTTGGTGTCATCCCCGAAAAAGTGAAGATCGCCCATATATACCGTTTTCCCGGAACTTCAACCGAAGCAAAAGAAACAGCCAGAAAATTTGCCCAGGCTATACTCGATTCAATTAAAAATGGAGCTGACTTTTCAACGATGGCAAAAAAATATTCTGAAGATCCCGGCAGTTCCAAAGACGGAGGGGATCTTGGTTTTGTAAAAAGAGGTGTGTTCTATCCTGAATTTGAAGCAGCAGCTTTTGCATTACAAACGGGAGAAATTTCAGGTATTGTTGAAACTCCTGTAGGATTTCATATAATTCAGCTTCTTGAAAAAAGAGGAGAATCTATCCATGCAAGGCATATACTCATTAAAATAAAAGCGGATGAGAATGCCGATGTCAGAACAATCGATTTTCTTACTGCGGTTAGAGACAGCATCGTTAAAGGAGATAGCAGCTTTGCTTATTATGCAAAGAAATATAGTGAGGATGAAGATACCGCTCCGTTTGGTGGAGAGCTGGGAACCTTCTACCTGAATCAGCTTGATAAAAGCGTACTGGATGTGATTTCCGGATTAAAGGTTGGAGAAATAAGCTTCCCTAAAAGGTATCAATATTCCGCAAATAAATATGGCTATCACATAGTATACCTTGAGGAAAGGATACCTCAACATGCACCGGATCTTAGCAAAGATTATGATGATATTAAAAAACTTGCGGATGAATATAAGAGACAGCAAAAATATCAAAAATGGGTTGATGATTTGAAAAGTAAAATCTATTACGATATAAGACTATAAAGAGGAGATAAATTTGAAAGAAGCAAGCGATGGAGATGTTCAGTTAGTAGATAAACTGAATTCAAAGGTTAAACTGACAAAACAGGAAATTGCAAAAATAATTATCGGGCAGGAAGAAATTATAGACCAATTGATAATCTCTTTATTGTCACGAGGTCATTGCCTGCTGGTTGGCGTACCGGGACTTGCAAAGACTCTTCTTATAAAGACTCTGGCTGAGGTTATGGATTTAAAGTTCAGCCGTATTCAGTTTACGCCTGACCTGATGCCAGGTGATATTACAGGCACCGAACTGATTGAAGAAGACCCATTGACAAAAAGAAGAAATTTCAGATTTGTACCGGGACCAATTTTCGCAAATGTAATTCTTGCCGATGAAATAAACAGGACACCTCCCAAAACCCAGGCTGCACTCCTTGAGGCGATGCAGGAACACCGGGTAACTACAGCCGGAGTGACAAAGATTTTAACCGAACCATTTTTTGTTCTTGCAACTCAAAATCCGATTGAGCAGGAAGGAACTTATCCTCTGCCAGAAGCCCAACTTGACAGATTTATGTTTAATCTTTGGCTTGATTACCCTTCATTTGAAGAGGAAAAGAAAATTGTTGAAACAACAACCAGTGAATATAATGCGGTTTTATCTAAAGTAGTCACAGCAGAAGAGATTATATTATTTCAGGATCTTGTAAGAAGAGTTCCCGTATCTGATAATGTTACTGAATTTGCTGTAAGAGCGGCAAATCTCACACGTCCCACAAATAGTTCTTCGCCACAATTTATTAAAGACTGGATTACCTGGGGAGCCGGACCAAGAGCTTCTCAATATATGATTATGGCTGCAAAAACCCGTGCAGTAATAAACGGAAGATACACACCTAATATTGATGATATTAAATTTGCCATGATACCTGTACTCCGTCATCGTATAATAACCAATTTCAGCGCAGAAGCGGACGGGATCACCTCGGTAGATGTAATTGATAAGCTGGTAAAAGAACTGGACTAGATCCGTTAACTACCTGGCTGAAAAATTATCGGAAGCTCTTTGTGTAAATTTACTACAATCTTGCAATTCTATAATTCTTAAAGGCGAAATAAATTTCCTTAGCTGCGGTTTTCACCACTGAGGCAGTAGGTACAGCAAGCAGCATTCCCAGCACTCCGAACAACTGACTCCCGGCAATAATCAAAAGTATAATTATAATTGGATGCATATCAACCCCTTTTGAAAAGACAATCGGTTGTACGAATCCGTTATCAAGCATATAGACTATTACGATCAGCAGAATAATAAATGGAACCATAGATAAATCGCCCGTTTGAATTACAGAGATTAATATGGCCGGTAGACCGCCAATAACGGGGCCAAAGTATGGAACCAGATGACCAAATCCGGCTATGACACCGAGGGAAAGGGCATTATCTATCCCAAGAAAATATAAACCTAATCCCATCGTCACTCCCACAAAACTTGCATCGAAGATCCAGGCTCGTACGAATCTGCCGAGCTGAATACTTACTTTTTTTAAGATCCAGTAAGACATTTCAAAGTAACTATTTGGAATAATATTCAGAAAATTCTTCATTATTTTCCTGCTGTCTTTGACCATGAAGAAAGTAATGAAAGGGATTATGACTATTATTAATACAACTGATACTATTCCTGTTACCAGACCGGAAATCATATCAAAAGGATTCTCTATTTGAAAACGTAAATAGTCCTCTAATTTTTTTGTGAGTTCTCCTATTTGAAAGAAAGGAATATAACGGTGAATTTTGTACTCAAACTGAATCATCTGATCATGAATTGAAATGGTTTGAATAGTTTTTATTAATACATTCATCTGCAGAGTGAACTGTGGTATTATAAATGAAAGGATCAGATACAAAATAAATCCGGTTCCTGTAAATACCATCAAAGTTGACACAACTCTTGAGAAGCCTTTCTTCTCCAGGATATTCACAAAAGGGATAAATATTGAGGACAGGAGTATTGAGAAAATCAATACAAGAAATAAATCAGAGAGAACGAAAACCAGGATAAAAATTAAAGCAAGTATTAATACCCAGAAGAAAATTTTTGTAATACGCTTTATACTTTTTTCCGTCATTTATCTTTTTTTTTGGTGAAGAAATATTAAACTTCACTAACAGCTTCAACTCTTCTTACACCAGGAACTTCCCGCATAAGTGCTCTTTCAATTCCCGCCCTAAGAGTCATAACCGAAAGAGGGCAAACTTCACAAGCTCCGGTTAACCGTACTTTAACAATGCCATCTTCTGTAATTTCTATAAGTTCAACATCACCGCTGTCAGCCTGCAGAAAAGGTCTCATCTGGTTTAAGGCTTTCAGAACTTTTTCTTTCATATAATCCCCTGATATTTAGTTGTCACTCTTCGTTATCCAATATAATCTCTATTTTAGAATCTGCTTGTGAATTTCGGATATTTACCTGCTGAATAAGATTCCGTGCGATCTTCATTATTGCATCTGTCTGTTCAGAATCAGGCATATCATAAACTATAGGTATGCCTTTATCTCCGCCGATTCTTATTCGTGAATCAATCGGTATGCCACCAAGAAATGGAGTTCCGGAATCTTTTGCAAATTCAGAACCGCCTCCAAGACCAAATATATCGTATTTTTTACCGGTATCCGGCGCAATAAAGTAACTCATATTTTCAACGATTCCAAGCACGGGTACGTTTACCCTGTCAAACATTTTCAATGCTTTTCGGGCATCTATAAGAGAAACTTCCTGAGGAGTAGTCACTATTACCGCGCCTGTTAATGGAATTGTCTGAACGAGTGTTAATTGTATATCACCGGTTCCGGGGGGCATATCAAATATAAGGTAATCGAGATCATTCCACTCAACATCAGTCAAAAACTGTTTGACAGCACCGCTGGCCATTGGTCCTCTCCAGATAACCGGAGCATTATCATCAATCAGAAATCCTATTGAGATAATTTTAATGCCATAATTCTCAAGGGGAATCATTTTCATGGTTTCCCTGTTTTGAAAAATCTGGGGTTTCTTATTTATTCCAAGCATAAGTGGAATGCTGGGACCATAAATATCGGCATCAATTAATCCGACTTTAGCGCCATCCTTTGCAAGAGCAACTGCCAGATTTACTGCAACCGTGCTTTTCCCGACCCCGCCTTTTCCGCTTGCCACAGCGATAGTATTTTTAACATCTGAAAGAATCGCGTTCTTTTTCGAATCTTTAACCGGAACTGCTTTACTTTCAAGATTTATTTCAATTTTCTTTAGTTCTGCAAATTCTTTTTTTAGTGCTTCCGTGAATTTTTCCCGCAGATATTCAACAGGAGTATTGGCAGGAACCGAAATAGTCAGACTTAATTTATTGCCCTTACTTGAAAATTCTTTTATGGAATTCAGAATTAGAAAATCAGTATTAATATCATTTTTATCAATGTTCTTTAAAGTACTTAATACTTCACTTTTAGTAATATCCATTATTATAAAATGCCTTTTGATCTTAATTAGTAGAGAACAAATTTAGTAAAAAATTGTTATAGATTGAATGTAATTTGAAGTAAGTATAATTACATTTTGGTTTTGGAATATGCTCCTGTAGTTTTTATAGTGTGGTTCATCAGCCATTCCTGAGAATCAGTCTTTTTATCTTTTCCACCACAGTTCCTTGGATAATATTTCATATCGGAATGAAGTTCCCTCGCTTTAACATTATCTTTAAGCGAAGCCTTGATAAGCGTACGGTTTATTTCATCTTTGAGCCTAGCATCCTCAACGGGAAAAGCTATCTCAACCCGACGGTCAAGGTTTCTCTGCATAAAATCTGCGCTGCTCAGATAGAGTTCCTCTTTACCATTATTATAAAAATAAAAAACACGGCTGTGTTCAAGATACCGGCCCACAATACTAATCACTTCTATGTCCTCACTTAAATCTTTTACCCCGGGAACCAGACAACAGATTCCCCGGACTATTAAGATGATTTTCACACCGGCACAGGATGCTTCATACATCGCACTGATTAAAGCCGGATCGACGATTGAGTTTAATTTGAATATCAGCTTTCCTTCGCCGCCTTCTTTTACATTTTCGATTTCACGGTTTATCAGCTCAAGAAATTTTTCTCTCATATTTATTGGGGCAACTATCAGTTTCTTAAATTCCGACTGCCTGCTGTAACCGGTCAGATAATTGAATATATCTGCCACATCTGTACATATTTCTTCATCATCGGTGAAGAAACCTAAATCAGTATAAATTTTTGCAGTAACTGTATTGTAATTTCCAGTGGATAGGTGGACATATCTTTTAACTCCTTCCGTTTCTCTCCTAACAACAAGGGTCATTTTTGCGTGTGTTTTTAGACCAACGAGTCCGTAAACAACGTGTACGCCGACTTTTTCAAGCTCTCTAGCCCAAAAAATATTATTTTCCTCATCAAATCTTGCTTTTAATTCCACCAGGACAGCTACCTGCTTACCTCTTTCGGCTGCTTCAATCAGGTATTTAATCACCGGGGAGTCCGGACCAACGCGATATAATGTCTGTTTAATTGCAAGTACATCCGGATCAATTGAAGCCTCTTTTATAAAGTCAATAACCGGCGCAAATGAATGATAAGGATGATGCAGAAGCAGATCTCTCTGCTTTATTATTGTAAAAATATCTTCATCCTCTTCGAATGCTTTTGGAATAACAGGATAATAAGGTTTAAATTTGTGCTGATGCAGGGGGAGGTCATAAAGTGTTATAATATCACTTAAACCGAGAGGACCTTCAACTATATGTACATCTTCTTTTGTTATCTGAAGATTCTCCATTAAAGTTTCCAGCATGAAATCAGGCATCTTATGAGCGACTTCAAGTCTCACAACTTTTCCGAACCTTCTTAACCTTATATTCTCCTCAATAACATTCAGCAGATCATCTGCTTCATCTTCCTGCAGTTCAATATCTGTATCTCTTGTTATCCGGAATCTATGGGCTTCAATTATTTCCATTCCCGGGAAAAGTAAATGAAGATTAGCTTTTATCAGATCACCCAGCCACAAAAATTTTGCATTGAAATTTCCATTTGTCTGATTCTTTTTGTTGGGATTCAAGATTGTATCTATTCGAATGATCCGCGGAAGAATACTTGGAACCTTAACGCGGGCAAAATGATCCTCGCCATTTGGTTTACGGACGAGAATGGCGAGACTCAAACTTAAATTAGAAATGTAAGGAAACGGTCTCCCCGGATCAAATGCAAGGGGAGTGAGTACAGGATAAATTTCTTTTTTAAAATATTCTGCCAGTTTAGTATGTTCTTCTTCAGAAATATCTGAATATTCACATATATTTATATGATTTTTCCTGAGCTCAGGTATAACCTGGTTAAGCCATAGATCAAATACCTGCTCAAGCATTGGTTTTATTGTTTTTTCAATTTTTCGAAGCTGCTCTCTGGGGGTTAGGCCGTCAATTGAAGGTTCAATAACATTTGCCGCTATCTGTTCTTTAAGACCGCTCACCCTGATCATATAAAATTCATCGAGATTGGTATGGAATATTGATATAAATTTAACCTTTTCCAGTAGCGGAAGGGAAGGATCGAGTGCTTCCTCAAGAACCCTCCTGTTAAACTCCACCCAGCTTAAATCACGATTGAAGAAAAATTCAGGACTATGATATTTTTTTAATAATTCTTTCGAAGTCATTTCCCAACCAAAATCTCTTTCAAACAACAAATATATTTCTTTATGGACATAAAATCCCCGTAAAAATAAATCAAAAAATATACCTTAATTCCTTTACTGATTTTGATGAAATTTTAATGAATTTATGAAATTGACCGAGTGAAACGATTAATAATGACGTAAAAATTGAAAAAAAGAATTAATGCATGGGTGTGGAATTGTAATTTTTAGTTATAGAAGTAATAGGATAATAAAAACTGAAATTTCATTCCGGTATCATTTTCCAGACCAGATTGGAATCAAGAACTAATTATTATCTGAGTACGCTCTGACTACGCTCTAAATACGGTTTAAATACGGTCTAGGTACGATTAATACTGCATTAAATATATTCGGGTAAAATTATGTTTATTTATAATTTCTCAAGTTTTATGAAACACTTAACAATAAATTCGGTGGGAACCACATCAGAGCCCAGTGCTGCAATTGAAGTAAAGGTTATTTGAATTAAAAAACTAACCTCATGTTCTTAAATGTTGAATTGGTTCAAAAGGAGCAATGTAATTTTTGCGGAAGGTGTTCTTGAGGGTGAGTGAAGTTGACTTATTATTTCTGTTCCGGTAAAAAGTTGAGCGAAAGGTTGTTTCGCCCAACTCATAAATTAATTCAAATTATTTTAAGCTGAAACCTTTTCTCCGGCAAACATTTTCTGAAATTCTCTCGGCTTTCTTTCTTTCCAGCTTCCTTTATGGTACACATAACCGGCAACTAACGGCATGGCTATAGTAGCCTCGGAATAAACCATTTGTTCAGATGAAGTAGATACCTTTCCCCATGAGCTTGCTTCTTTAAGAGTTGAACTGGAAAGAGCACCATCTCTTACATCTGCAACGGTAATTTGAACTGCATATTTATGCATCGGTGCATCTTCTTTCAGTATATCCGCAGCAACAACAATATCCTGCGTGAAGTTTTTAGGAACCCCGCCACCAATCATGAAAATACCAGTTTCTTTTGATGCTAATTTAATTTTAGTCAGCTCAAGAAAATCTTTTGCCGAGTCGATTGACGAATGTTTTTCTGGATTCTCAGTCTGATGAATTATAAAACCAAATCCTGCTGAACAGTCGGAGAATGCAGGTACAAAAACAGGAACACCTTTCCTGTAACAAGCCCATATAACCGAATCGTCAACTTTAGGACCGCCGTTATTTTCAAGATATTTTCCAAACTCCCACAAAAGTTCCCGTGATGAATATGGTTTAGGATCAAGGCCGTTAAATATTTTTGCGCAGGTTTCATCACACACACGCAATTCATCTTCATCAATATAAGTATCATAAATTCTATCAATATGAAGATCCCTTAAAAGATTATCATCGCTGGTCGGCGTGCCGAGATAATGTTTAAATCCGAGTGCTTCAAAGAAATCCTGATCAACCATTAAAGCTCCTGTAGACACAACTGCGTCAACCATATTATTCATTACAAGGTCATAGACAACTTTTTTTAATCCCGCGCTGAATATACTTCCCGCAAGAGTGAGGATTATTGTGCAGTTCCTGTCCTTTAGCATAGTATCGTAAATTTTTGCAGCACGATTCAGATCCCTTGCTGAAAAAGCCATATGTTCAAATGAATCGACGAGGGGGATTACATTATATTTTTTAATATCAATATGCCGGATTACTTCTTTAAGGAAATCTTTTTTAGCGGGCATTTTCTTCTCCTTGAATTTTAATTTTCATTAAAATAATAATAATTAAATAAAAATAAACAATGCTCTTTTATCATCTAAAAAAATACTTTTGCTACTCTTAAAATTCCCTGCTTCCACGGAACACGGTGAGAAACACCACTCTGATTTTTGAATTCATCAAAATGCTCGAGATACCATCTATAATTCCTAACCAGTGCATCTTTATTTGAATAATGCGGTTTAAAACCGAGCTGCTGCTCAGCTTTTTCAATTGAAACAAAAGAATCCTTTGAAGCTGTTTCATAAACCCATTTATATAAAGGGGAGAGGTGCATTGCTTCCAGGATGCGCAGTAAACCGATTATGGGTTTCTCAGGTAATCCCACGATTTTTTTATGATAACCAGCAGCATCTAGAACTGCCTGGTAATCTTCTCTCATAGTTGTAAATTCTTTTGCCCCGATATTAAAAGTATCATTCACATTTTCCTTCGGAAGAGTTATGCATAAATAAATTGCTTCGCAAAGATCCTCAACATCAAGAAGCTGATATCTGTTACTGCCATTTCCAATCATTGGAAAACCCTTCCCGTCTTTAGCCCAATCATAAAGCAGATCAAAAACACCGAGACGTTCAGGACCAACAAAGGATTTTGGTCTGATTACTGGTACACACATGCCTTTGTCCCTGTATTTGAAGCATTCCTGTTCAGCCTGTATTTTTGCTTTGCCATATGCCCCCACACCATCAAGCTTGTCATCCTCTTTAATAGGATGATGATCAGGAATTCCATAGACAGCAGTGGAAGAAATATGTATAAATCTTTTTACTTTTTGTAAATAAGCTTCTTCAAGCAGATTTTTTGTGCCTTCAATATCAGTAGAAAAAATATCTTCGGGTTTATAAAGAGGTAAAGCTGCTGCAGTATGCACTACAGCATCAACATCCTTGAATACCTTTTGCACATCGTTTTTATTTCTGATATCCCCAATAAATTTTTCTATTTTGTTATTCATATCAGGATAATTGAATTCTACTATATCAAGAGAAACAATACTCTCTCCCTTAGAGTGTAAATATCTGATGAGATTAATGCCTAAAAAACCGGATCCACCGGTAACAAGAATTTTCATTTTTTGTCCGAATAATTTGAAAAATATCTTCAAAACTAACAAAAACAGCATATGCTTCAAAGACTGAAATCCATCACATCTGAAGTTTATTTCTTGATATAAAATTGACATTGAATTATGTTTTCTATATGAATCTAAAATTAAAAACTGATAAAAATGAATATCCTGTCTTTAGCTTTTCATTATCTGTATTTCTGCATATTACGATATTTATAATAACTGCGGTATTGGTGAACTCATCTATTGACGAATTAAAAACCGGAGCTTATGTTCAGATAAATACTATTGAATCGGAACCTTTTGAAGAAATGACAATGCACCGGGAAAAAAGTAAAAGCGATGCGAAGGAAATTATGGAAAAACAGGATGAGACAAATGATAAAGAAATTAATACTGAGAAAGAAAAAACTATTGAGAAGGAAAAATCATCAGAGAAGGTAAATGAAGCTGTGATTGGGAATGAAATATCTTTTTATAACTTTTCCGATAGTATTGCTGATACAGCAAACCTTGTTCAGATTTATAAGGAATCCACACTTAATGTTTCAATGAAATATCCGGCCGGATGGACATACATTGATCAAAATGTGAAGAATAAACTGGATGGGGTGACTTTCTGGACAAACTCAACAATTTATAATCCACCTCCTTATGTACATATTGAAGTTCAGGATAAAGATCTTTTTAATCCTAAAAGATTTCAGCATATATATAAAACCAGAAATTATACAGTTTATTATAATGACCCCGAAGAACTGGCGGGACAATTCAATCAAATTATTTATATTAGAACAAATACAAATGAAGATTACAGTTTAAAATTAATTATGAAAGGTGAGGAGGCATTTAAAAGCTTTCAGCCGGTTTTCTTTGGCATGGTAAAATCATTTAAATATGGAACTGGTTATTTTTAATAATTAAAAAATCGGAGGTTATATGAAGTTCAAGTATGCAGGTTTCTTTATTCTATGTGCAGCTGCTTTAGTTTTAAATGGTAAAATATATGCACAGGAAAATTTCGAGGGAAAAGTTACTTTCAATATTTTTGATAATGAAAATGCAGAAGCCCATTCTATGGATTATTTTATGAAAGATGGTAAAATCCGTTTTGATGCAAAAGAAAAAGAAGGTATGGGTGCATTCATTATGGATCCTGCTTCTAAACAAATTATGATAATTATGCCTGAACAGAAGATGTATCTTCAAATGCAAATACCTGAGACAAAACTGGATTCAAAAGCAGCACATGAAATGGATAAAGGTGAATTTTCAAAAACAGGTGATACAAAAGAGATTTTAGGATATAAGGCTGAAAAATGGGTTTTTAAAAATGATACTGATCAGGGTGAAGCCTGGATGACAAGAGATCTGGGTGCTTTTGTCTGGTTTAATAATCCAATGATGCGTGAGGATAGCAAACCTCAGTGGATGAAAGATCTTAATGAAGGCGGTTACTTTCCATTGATGGTTACGGAAAACGGAAAGAAAGTATTTGAGGTAACCAATATTCAGAAAAGCTCTGTAGATGCATCATTATTTGAGATTCCTGCCGGATACAAGAAAATGGAAATGCCAAGCACTATGCAGAAATAGTATTAATTAATACAACCTGTTAGGTCGTCTTTATTGGAATTAACGGATTGATAATATGTCAATCCGTTAAATAAAAATTCCCTGGTCTCATTTGATTTATAATATCTTCTTTTCAGAAAGATTTCATTTTCAGCGTTGTCGAATACAGAGTAAAATTAAACTTTTTGCCAGATTCCCAACTTTTAGTATTTTGATCCTACCTTTCCATGTTTTGGGAAGATATGTGGGCAGAATTTATTATTTTAATTTTAAGTGGTGCTTATCGAAAAATCTTGACTTTTTTATCCATTAAGATTAAATTTCCAGTCTTTATTAGAAATGATTTCAGGTTTCGGAGGTAAAAAACGTGAAACAGGAAAAAATAACGCCTTTTATAAGTACTTCAGAGGCTGACAGAAAATGGTATTTGATAGATGCAACGGATCAGGTATTAGGAAGGCTTGCTTCGAAGATTGCAAGGATTATCCGGGGAAAGAATAAAGCGGTTTTTACTCCCAACGCAGATACAGGCGATTTTGTTGTTGTTATAAACGCTGATAAAGTTAAAGTAACCGGGAAAAGAGCATTGTTGAAAACATATACTCATCACTCAGGATATCCGGGAGGCTTAAAAACCAGATCACTTGAAGAACTTATGGCAAAGAAACCTGAATTTGTTATTGAGAGTGCTGTTAAAGGTATGTTGCCAAAAAACAGACTGGGGAAAAAACTTATAAAAAAATTAAAGGTTTATACCGGCGATTCTCATCCACATCAGGGACAAAAACCCGAAACACTTAGTTTAACGGAGAAATAATGGCTGATACTATTTATGTAGGAAGAAGAAAAAAATCAGTTGCCAGAGTGATCCTGAGAAATGGTAATGGAAAAATAACTGTTAACGGGAAAGAATTTGAACACGCATTCCCCCAGTTACTGAGCAGGGAGGATATTTTAAATCCTTTTAAGGTAACCGAAACTTCAGGCAGTTACGATGTGATTGTTAATGTTCAGGGGGGAGGCACCACCGGTCAGGCTCAGGCAATAAGGCTTGGAATTTCACGTGCTCTATGCGAGATAAATCCTGATTTTCGTCCATCACTTAAAAAAGAAGGATTTTTAACCAGAGATCCAAGAATGGTAGAACGCAAAAAGTATGGCAGACCGAAAGCAAGAAAAAGATTCCAGTTCTCAAAGAGATAATATGTTCTTTTTTTCTACATACTGATTT
>DATICR010000537.1:0-10143 GCA_035456745.1 Ignavibacteriaceae bacterium | reverse complement strand
TATCCATAATCCGTGCCATTGGACAGATTCCGACTTAGATAAACAATCCTTTGTTTTTGAATGAATAGACATAAATTGCTCAATCTGTGTTTTATTATTATTAATATCTATATTTATAATTCTCACTATTGGAAAATAATTTTTAGTTATTGGAAAGATTTTGACGATATTATATGCATTATTTGAAAAATCTTGTTTCCCGATTTATCAGCTAGATAAATTTCGAGATGACTTTTTTGTGAAAATGAAAAGAGCGATTTCGTGAATCGCTCTAAAATATAATATGCAAACTTCCTCTCACAATTTCATCACATTTAATCTACACTTTGAATTATCTGAAGAAATTCATCTGAATTAACAAAACCCGTGATCCTTTTAACTTCTTCACCTTTTGAATTGATAACAAGAACAGTCGGTACACCGACAATGTTATATTTGTTTCTGAGCGTTTCAACCTGATCAGAAAGCGATTTGGTCATATCAGCTTTGTATGCATTAAATTTTTTAGAAACCTCAATAACCTTTGGATCAGAAAAT
Source organism: Ignavibacteriaceae bacterium (assembly GCA_035456745.1). Lineage (GTDB taxonomy): Bacteria > Bacteroidota > Ignavibacteria > Ignavibacteriales > Ignavibacteriaceae > DATFVA01. The sequence goes on along the minus strand of DATICR010000537.1, from coordinate 9,606 downwards.
GTTACCGCATCAAGTTCTTTGCAGGGAATACACCAATCTGCATAAAAATCTATAATAGTTGCTTTACTTGTATTTGTTACAGCCGCTTCATTATAAGGATGCCATTCAATTGATTGTTTCTCTGAAGGGATCAACCAATATACAGCTACAACCAGTAATACTATTGAGAAGACAACTTTGAATATTCTGAATCCTCTGACATTGTTTGCATTCTTATCGAAGAACAGAAGGTATACCGCAGCAATGATCATAAATCCCGGAAGCAAAAAGGAACTGAATGACTTAGGCAACAAAGGAAGAAGGAAGTATATAGCCATACCGATAAGTATTAAGCCAAATATGTGTTTTACGGCTTCCATCCATTCCCCGGCTCGAGGCAGATTTTTAATTTTACCGGAGAAAATTGCTAAGAATAAGTAAGGAGTACCTAGTCCTACTGCGAGAATAAAAAACAAGAGGAATCCAAAAAAGGGATCAGCTTTTGCTGCAACATATGTAACTAAACCTAAAACAAAAGGTCCGATGCATGGTGCTGCTACAATGCCCATTGTTAATCCCATAAAGAAAGCGCCATACATTCCCCCTTTTGCTCCGCCTGCTTTTGCTACCCAGGAATCAGGGAGTTTAAATTCATATACACCAAACATACTAAGGGAGAGAACTATAAAAATCAGTGCTATTAATACGATTACGATTGGATTTTGAAGCAGAGCACCGAAAACAGATCCGGTCAAAGCGGTGATTACTCCGATTAGGGAATAAGTAACTGCCATTCCAACAACAAACAGAAGCCCCATACCTACTAATCTGCTTGTTTTACCTTCACTTTGCCCACCAAAAAATCCGATTGTAATAGGAATCAATGGATAGACGCATGGAGTCAGGTTCAAAGCTAAACCACCAAGGAATACAAAAAATAATCCGATTAATAGACCATTACCTTCAAGAATTGAAGATATCGAATTATCTGAACCGTTTTTTACCACAGATTTTTCTACGGTTGGCTGAAGATTAATTCTGTCAAAAATATCAGAATTAATCTGATTGACTGCAGCTTGTTTATTAGCTATCTCAATTTCCAGTGTATCCCTTATATTATTAGGTGGCATACATGTCATATTGTTGCAGGCTTGGTAGTCAATATTTATGGGGAGTTTGTATTTTCCGGATGTAAGATTTTGTGGTGCTTTAACAAGAACACCTATGTATACTTCACTTTCCCAAACTGAAAGAGGTATATCAGAAATTTCAAGTTTGAGATCATGAGGTTTAGGATATGCAATCCTCGTTAATTTAAAGACTGTTGTATCGATCACAATTTGAGAAGGAATAAGGAAATCCTCATTCGGTTTATCCGAATTTATATGCCAACCGCTGTCAACATTAACTTTGACAGCAATTCCGAATTCAGATCCGGGATATACTTTATCAAACGATTGATATGATTTAATATGGATAACCTGTTTACCCCCAACAGGTTGAGCAAATGTGAAAGAGCAGCTCACCAGAAAGATGAGCATCATAACTGCTGGAAAACATTTATTTTTTTTCATTAACACTTCCCTACTGGTTTATACTATTATTTATTTTCTCCATCCCTGAACAATCGGATATCTTCTCCCATAACCGAATGCTTTTTTGGATACTCTTAAAACAGGAGCTGACTGTTTTCTTTTAAATTCATTAATATCTACCATCTTCAAAACTTTTAGTATAGTTTCTTCATCGCCAATAACATTTGTAATTTCTATAATTTCTTTGTTTTCTTCAAGATACATTCTTAAGATTCGATCCAGCAGCGCATAAGGCGGCAATGTATCCTGATCCTTCTGTCCTTCTTTTAGTTCAGCCGAGGGAGCTTTCTCAATGATTTCATATGGAATAATTTCTTTACCGCGATTGATAAAATATGCAAGTTTATAAACCTCTGTCTTATATAAATCTCCTATAACAGCAAGCCCTCCCGCCATATCACCATAAAGTGTAGTATAACCGACTGCTATTTCTGATTTATTCCCGGTAGTTAATAATAAATTACCAAACCTGTTGGAATATGCCATGGCATATATGGCTCGAATCCTGGCCTGTAAATTTTCCTCAGTTATTCCCGAAATGCCCTTCTGAAATGCATACATTAATTTCTCTTCCATCTTGTTGATCACGGAATGAAGTGTAATCTTTGTGAATTGTATTCCCAGATTATCGATAAGTTTATGTGAGTCGCTTAATGAGGATGAGGATGAATACTTAGATGGCATGAGAAGTACATGAACATTATCCTTACCAAGAGCTTTTACCGCTAAATACGCAACAATTGCAGAATCGATGCCGCCGCTTAATCCAAGTACTACTTTTTTAAATCCCAGTTTTGTACAATATTCTCTCAGACCAAAAATAAGAGCATCATGAATTTCCTCTTCAAAGCTTCGTTCAGCTTCATGAATTGGTAAAAGATTTTCCTTTGTATTAAAAGAAAAATAATCCTCACAGAAAGCTTCTCCCAACAAAACCAGGTTTCCATCTTTATCAAAGTACATGCTTGCGCCATCAAAAATCAGTTCAGTCTGTGCACCTGCAAGACAAACATAAATTAAGGGAATGTTATTTTGCTTTGTAAGAACCGAGAGCATTTTCCTTCTGGCTTCTCTTTTACCATAGGCATAAGGACTTGCAGAAATATTTATGAGGATTGTCGCGCCCTCTTTAATAAGATTTTCAACTGGATCATAATTATATCTCCTTATATGCCAGTAATCAGCATCGTTCCAGATATCTTCACAAATTGAAATTCCGAGCTTCTCACCTTTAAACTGATAAATATGATTTTCTTTAGCAGCATCGAAGTATCTCATCTCATCAAATACATCATAATTCGGAATGAGGGATTTATGCTGAATGAATTGAATTTTACCATCATAACATAAAACTGCGGAATTATGAATATCCGTACCTATTTTGTCGTCATCTTCAGTTATTGAGCCGAATAACAATCCGGAACTGCCGGTAATTGAAGCTATATCCAAAGCTGCTTTTATTACAGCCTGCCTGAATTCCTTTTTTTCGACCAGGTCGAGTGGTGGGTACCCGGTAAGGGATAACTCAGGGAATATTATCAACTCGGCACCATCATCTGCTCCCCGTCTGTATCCTGCAATTATCCGTTCCTTGTTACCGCGGATATCACCAATTATATTATTTGTCTGACAAACTGCTATTTTCATAAATTAAAACGAAACAAATTTAAAAATAAAAAAGGATTGTTGATTAAACAATGATAATCTGAATGGTTAGAGCTTCCATTTCAGCAATATTTGAATCCGGAAATTTAATCTATAAGAAAATTTTTGCCTGTATGTATAATAACTGCCGCCATTACTTAATTTATGCCGCTGATACAATACTTTGAATTATTACATTTTTTTTATTTATTATTTAACCGGTTCATAATATAGATTTCAAAGGAGGTTAGAAATGAATAAGAAATTATATCGCTCATATAAGGATAAAATGCTTGGCGGGGTCGCTGGAGGATTAGCTGAATATTTTTCTATTGATCCGACGCTGGTGAGAATAATCTTTGTTGTCAGCCTCTTTGTCGGAGGTGCCGGCATACTGGCTTACATCATACTCTGGATCGTGGTACCTGAAGAACCTTATGTTTTTGCAACACCCGGTCCGCCTCCTGAAAACAAGCAAAATGAAGAAAGCAGCGGTACTCCGGTGAATGAAATGCATCAGCAGAGCCAGCAGCAATATTACCAGGCAGTTGCCGTTCAGAAACAAAAAAGGAGTTTTGTTCTGGCAATTATCCTTATAATAATCGGAGTACTCTTTTTACTCTCTAACTTTATTCCAAGAATCCATTTTGGCGATTTCTGGTCTTTAATTCTTATAGCCATTGGTATCGGCTTATTGCTTAATGCCAGGAAATAAGAAAGGAAATTAAAATGAAAGCTAAACATATCTTCTGGGGATTTTTATTTATCTCCCTTGGCGTATTAATTTTAACAAATAATATTTCGGGCATCTACTGGGATTGGTTGGGTCTGTGGAAACTCTGGCCGCTGTTATTAATTCTCTGGGGAATCGGTATAATGGTAAAGAATAATACCGCCAAAATTATTATAGCCGGAGTTGCCGGAATTGTTTTTGCCATCTCTCTATTTGCATCTTTTAATACTATTGTACATTTGACCAACAGTAATTTTGATATTGTATTCGATAATAAATCGGATAACAGGTATGAAATTACAAACTATACCGAGCCTTATACGGACAATATCAAATCAGCATCTTTTTATTTTAAAGCAGGAGCAGGTTCTTTTCTTACAGGAGATAGTACAACTTCAAATCTTTTTTATGCCCATACTGAAGGAATTAAAAATAATTATGATGTATCCAGAATAATAAATGGTAATGATGCGGTAATTAAAATGGATATGCAAGAAAATCGTATTCATATTGGAAAAAACGGAATCAGAAACCGGGTGGAGATGAATTTCAATGCAGACCCTGTTTGGGATTTGAATTTTGATGTGGGAGCTGCTTCACTTGATCTGGATCTTTCCCACTTTAAAGTTAAAACTTTAAACATAGATATGGGAGCTGCTTCATTAAAGGTTAAACTGGGAAATTTATCAAGCCGTACGGATGTTGATATTCAGACAGGAGTTTCTAAAGTAGAAATTAACGTACCTGAAAATGCTGGTTGCGAAATAAAAAGCGGGGGGGCATTAAATTCCAGTCATTTCCCGGGATTTTACAGTGCAGGTTCCGGTTTGTATCGTTCCGAAAAGTTTGATTCGACTTCTAAGAAGATTTATATAAATCTTGATGCTGACATTTCCTCTATAAATATTAAACGCTATTCCGGAGATTGGTAAGATCTCAATGTCAGCTGCTGGTTTATTGCCGGTAGCTGGCAGGTAATAACTCACTGAAATCCATTTACAATTTCACTTTCCCTGGTATCCACAGGTGTTTTTTCAGATTAACATATCCGTTTTCATCAAACTCAATTCCTTCTGATCTAAGCAGATCTTCCATTATTGTCGGATCCCCGAAATGAATTTTCCCGGTCAAAGCACCAAATCTGTTCACCACCCGGTGACATGGCAGACCGGTTTCTTTTGCACCGTTAAGTGCCCATCCTACTGTTCTTGCAGAGGATTTAATCCCGCATGCTTCGGCAATATGACCATAAGTTGTCACTTTTCCGTATGGTATTTTTTTTACCACTTTATAAACACGGTCAAAGAAATCATCTTTTGATTTACTTCTCTTATTTTTTGTTTTCTTCATAGAATTTGCTGTCATCTCACTCCATGTGAAAATTAAAATAATTAAATTAAAAACAAAAACCAGAAGCGGAATGTTGATGAATAAATGGAAACTTATTAAAAGGTGGTTTGAGGAATATTTCAGTAAATGCGAACTAAAAAAAACATTTGAAGAGAATGATAAATTATTTTTAATTGCAGGTCATCGCGGTTCCCCTACAATTGAAGCTGAGAACACTATTGCATCACTTGAACGGGCTGCAGTTGATGGTGCCAATTCACTTGAGGTAGATCTTTGTATCACTAAAGATTTTGAGGTGGTTCTGTGGCACGACTGGAATCCTGATTCTACAAAAGCATTACTGCGTGAAGGAGGCTTTGAACCTTTTGTCAGGTATAAACCACATCCGCCGTACATCGGAAGTAAATACAGAAAAAAAATAAATGAGCTTACGATTAATGAATTCATGGAAAATTACACATACAAAGAACGACACTCTGAAGCACAGGTTATTTATCCCGTTAAACCCAAATTGAGTGAGTTTTTTGAATGGTGCATTGAACAGAGCAGGATTAAATATGTATTTCTCGATATTAAAACGCCAAATGAGGAGAAGAATTATGTTATTCCTATCATTGAAGAAATAAGAAGATTGATTAATAAATTTGCTCCTTCATTTAAAATTGTTATCGAAACTGATCAGAGAGCTGTATTTAAATTATTGAGAGAAAAATATCACGACTTATCATTTAGTTATGATGTTGAACCTCCGGCAGGATTAATACTTTTACCCCGACAATATAGTGCCGTAAAAAAAGCTATTAAATATAAAAATAAAGTCGCAATAGATTTAAGACCGCGAAAAATTACTATTGCAAACTGGACTACTTACCGGAGAATTATGAAGTTCGAAGCCCGATTAAGATCATTATTCAACAAACGCCATCCTGAAAGAAAGATCGAAATGTTAATTGCTGCAACAGTTAATAAAATTGAAGAACTTGAATGTCTTGTAAAGTTAGGTGTCGGAGGAATACAAACAGATGTACCTCACAGCCTGAAGGATATTGCATTAAAGTACGGAAGGAAAATAGAGGAAGATAAAGTCTATGAAAGAAAAATACTTTAAATCGAAACTATGAGGCTATTAAAAAGGCCAGATAACAGGTGTTAAGAATGTCGCACCGAACCACGTTAATATAGCCAGACCTGAACCAAACATCAGATAGTGCTTAAATTCATAGTTACCCGGACTATTTACAAGGATCGTACTTTCATGACCTACTGGAGTACAAAAGGCTGCTGAAATACAAATAGCAAGACCAACCATAAATGGCCTGGGATTAACCTTCATAATAACAGAAAGCTGATAAGCTATCGGAGCAAGTATAATTGCAACTGCAGCATTATCAATAAACTGAGTTACTACTACTGCAATTATAAAAATAAAACCCATAACTGCAAACGGACCTAAATTTTCAAAATTACTCACAGTGAATTTAGCTATTTCTTCCGCTGTATGAGTTTTTTCAAGAGCAATCCCGTACGGTATCATGGCTGCTACTGTAACGACGGCTCTCCAGTCAATTGTATTATAAGCATCATCAACTCTGATACATCCTAAAATTATGACAAGCAATGCAGCTAATGGAAGGGAAACTGGAGGTGGTAGAACATTTGTTATTGATGTTATAATAATTCCCAGTAAAAGAATAATTACTATTGCTGCTTTCTTTTTACCAATCGCAGGAAAAGATTCCTCCTCAAGAAGCATTAGATTTTTATTCCTCCCCAATCTTTCAACATCAGCAACATTTCCCAATAGTAGCAGAGAATCCCCATATTCAAGTTTTATATCTGAGGGTCCTTTTTTTAGAGTTTTTCCGTGCCGTGATACACCGATAATGGTAAATCCGTAATATCTGCTGAAATCTATCACGTCAAGTGTTCTTCCTGCGTAATTTGAATTAGGGGAAATAAGGGCTTCAACAGTTACAAGATCAACACTTTGAAGTTTCTTAGGATCAATTTTCACTTCTTCTTTTAATTTGATTTCAGAGGATTTAAGTAAATCCCCAATAGTGTCTATGTCTCCCCTGATAATCATTTTATCGCCTTGCCTTAATTTTATCCAGTCCGGCATTCTTTCTTCATCCCTTATTATTTCCACAACAGATAAATTGCTCCTTTTAGACCATTCCAATTCTCTTAGCGATTTTCCAATCACTCCGGAATCTTCTGTTACAATAACCTCCGTTAAATATTCTTTCTGACTCTTTTTGTTCTCTCTACCCCTTTTTGTAGGTAGTAATTTTTTACCAATCAATATCAGATAGACAGCAGCAAGAATAAATATTGCTGCAGCTATTGGAGTGAAATTAAAAAATCCCAATCCATTACCGGTGCTTTGTCTGAAGAAATCACTGATGATTATATTACTTCGGGTACCGATTAGTGTCCATTGTCCCCCAAGAAGAGATCCATAGGCAAGGAATAATAAATAACGTGATGGTGAGATATTTTTTTCTTTGCAGATTGAAAGGATCATTGGCAGATAAATTAAAACCACAGTTGTATCGTTAATAAACATTGATGAAGCTGTTGCTACAACAAGTATCGTAAGTTGAAACCTCCATTCCTTTCCGGAATTCGCACGGAAAAATTTTATTCCCAATACCTCAGCAGCTCCAGTTTTTACAATGGCTCCTCCAAATATGAACATCGCAACCACCATTATTACAGCAGAACTTCCAAATCCGGAAAAACCATCCTGGTAACTTATTACACCTTTCCATATACCATCAGGATGAGGCCAGGGAAGAATTAATGCCATCATGACAATGACTGCGGTTATATCTGTTCGTAACCACTGCTTCCAGAACAATACAAGTGCAACTACGAGAATAATTATTATTAGAATATGCTCAGTTACCATTATTCATTAAATTAATTCTCAGATTTTTCCATTTAAGGAAATTTAGCGCTAATTAAAAATTTTTATGTGTTCGGGGATATGTTGATATATCTAGGTTGCTTTTGCTGGGGAACAGGTGTTGTGACATTTATTTAATTGAAGTAAAAGTGATATACGTTTTTATAACTGTGTAAACGTGACTCTTACAATATGTTAATTAGCATCCCGCGGTTATCTTTTGATCGACATAAAAATTCAAAACATAAAGAAGGAAAATTCTATGTTGTGGACAATTTTCGTAATTCTTGTTATCCTTTGGTTATTGGGTCTGGTGACCTCTTATACGTTAGGAGGATTCATCCACGTATTACTGGTTATCGCAGTAATCATTTTAATAATCAATTTGGTATCAGGAAGAAGAGCTTAATAACGTTAAGTAGGCAGAAATCGTAATAAAAGAAATCACTTTTAAAAGTATTTTTCTCCCATAAACTGTGATAACTCATTTATTGAAAGTTATTGGGGGGAAAAATTTTACTATCTCTAAATATTATTATCGGTGGTGCTGGTTCGGAGGAGTCTTGATCCAGCCCATCTGATCTATCCTCTAAGAAGATAGGAGGTTCTCTTTTTAAAATATATTGTATCTTTTCCAGGGTAAAAAAGGAAGTTTGTGAGGATGTTTAAACTGAAACAGATGGTTTAATGCTAAACTTGTTGTCTGGTTCAATATACCAAAGTTAAAAATGTCTTTTAACTATATGCCTTTTTAAAACTATTATAATCAGGTATTCTCACCTTTGAACCATCAAACTCTATCAATCCCTTCTTTTCAAGGGAATGAATTGCCCGTGATACAGTTTCTCTTGAAGTACCTGCCATGCTTGCAATATCGTGCTGATATGGAAGCACCACTTCTACAGAACCCTGTTTTATTCTGCCTGAATTTTCTGCAATTTGAAGAATAGCTGAAGCTATCTTCCCCTCGGAATTAAGTACCGAAAGGGATTTTATTCTGATACCCGCAAATCTTAATCGTCTTGTGAGTTCCTCAAGTAATGCTACGGTAATTTCGGGATAAGTTTTCATTAATTTCATAAATTCTTCCCTGCTTAGAAAAAACATTACACAATCTTCCATAGCAACAACATTTGCGGAAGGTCTTTTTCCGTCTATTAGAGACATTTCTCCAAAGTAGTCATGTTGTGTAAGAAGTTGTAAAATGATTTCTCTTCCATCAATATCGTTTTCAGTAACCTTTACGTCACCTTCAATAATAATATATAGTCCGGTTCCTTCATAAAATTCATTAAGTATTACCGTATCCTTTTTAAAATTTCTTATTATCCCTGCTTCTTCTACTTTTGTCAGGATGGTATCACTTAATTCAGAAAAAATAGGAACATACTTCA
>DATICR010000536.1:0-6200 GCA_035456745.1 Ignavibacteriaceae bacterium | reverse complement strand
TTAACTGTACTTTCTCTTCTGCTTCTCTTCACTGTAAGCATAGTTGCTCAGGAGCAGGAAGAAATGACCTCAGACGAATGGGAAGCCGAAATGGCAAGACTGAGATCTCAGAAAGATGCTCTTAATCAACAAATCACTGATCTACAGAATGATATAAGTAAATTAAAAGATCAGCTAAATGGTATGAAGAGTTTCGAAGACTGTCAAAATGAACTTTATGCTCTTGTTGGAGCTACCAAAGCTGATGTCGATAATTTCAGAAACGCAGTAAATGAACTCAACGGAAAAGTAGGAAGAAAAGAAGGTCCGAAAGCCGACAGGCAGAAAGATCTTGATGCACTAAAATCAAATAAGATTAGTGCTCTTCCGGAGTTTTATGATAAAGTTCACAATCAGATGCAGAGTGCAATGGATTCCTGGGTTGAACAGCCGACCGAACAGCAATATACAGTTGTAAAGGGTGACTGTCTCTGGAATATTGCCAAGAAAAAAGATTTCTATGGAAACGGATTCGCATGGCCAAAAATTTACAAAGCCAATCGTGATAAGATTAAAAATCCAGACTTGATTTATCCAAAGCAAGTTTTTACAATTCCACAGCTTACTGATGAAGAAAAAGCTAAATACGACAAGATGAGAGAAAACTATAAGCCGGCTCCTGTTCAGTAATTGATTTTCTTGCTGGTATTGATGTTCAAATTATTTTTCGTTGAGAAAGCTCTTATCATAATATGATAAGGGCTTTTTCTATTTAAAGTCAGAGGTGAAGAATGACTATTGCTGAGAAACGCCTTGTGCTGGAAAATGTTGATATGCTTGGATTGCTAGGACTGAATGATGAAAACTTAAAATTAGTAGAAGACAGATTTAATGCTTCTATTTCGGTCAGAGGAGAAAATATATTTATCAAGGGTATGCTGGAAGAAATTGAAACCATTGAAAAAATCCTCAAAGAAATGTCCTATGTTCTTAATACCAACGGGACACTAACACGATCGGATGTGGAGACTATACTTGCACTTACTATTGAAGGCAGGGAGATAATAAGTGACAAGGAATTCGATTCCATTGTTCTCTATACCAAAAACGATGCTATTAAGGCCAAGACTGCAGGTCAATCCAATTATATTCAAACAGCATTAAAAAACGATATTTGTTTTGCAATTGGTCCTGCCGGTACAGGAAAAACTTATCTGGCGGTAGCTCTTGCCGTATCGTCGCTAAAAAAAGGACAGGTGAATAAAATAGTTCTAGCACGTCCTGCAGTTGAAGCAGGAGAAAGTCTTGGATTTCTTCCGGGTGATATAAGGGAAAAAATTGATCCTTATCTTCGTCCTCTTTATGATGCTCTTGATGATATGATGCCTTCAGACAAATTGAGGAGCTATCTTGAAAGAAGAGTTGTGGAAATCGTCCCTCTTGCTTATATGCGCGGAAGGACATTGAACAATGCATTTGTAATTCTTGATGAAGCGCAGAATGCCACAACGGGGCAGATGAAGATGTTTCTTACAAGGTTGGGTGCGAACTCAAAATCTATAATTACCGGAGATATTACACAGATTGATCTTCCTCCAAAATCCATAAGTGGGCTTGTACAGGCGCAGGATATATTAAGCAGGATAGAGGGAGTTGGTTTTGTTTATCTTGACAAATCAGATGTTATAAGACACAAACTTGTAAAAGACATTATTGACGCATATGAAAAGTTCAATATCGATAAAAACGGAAGCAACGGGAAATAATTAAATTTTTATTTTTTTACTTTCTTCCCAATATTTATCCATCTCATTCAGATTAGAATCACTAATTTTTCTTCCACTATCATTGATCTTATTTTCAATATAATTAAACCTACTTATAAACTTTTCATTTGTTCTGCGAAGGGCATTCTCCGGATTTATTCCCAGAAATCTTGCATAGTTTACAAGAGCAAAAAATACGTCCCCAATTTCAGCTTCTAGTTGCTCCCTGTTGCCCTGCTTTTCGGAATCATGCATTTCTTCAATTTCCTCAATCACCTTTTTCCAGACGTCCTCCTTTTTTTCCCAGTCAAACCCGACTTTAGCAGCTTTTTCCTGAAGCCGGTGTGCGCGTTGTAGAGCGGGGAGAATTTTCGGAACACCTTCCAAAACCGAATCTCTTCCTTCCGTGAGTTTAATATTTTCCCAGTTTTTTTTAACTTCTTCTGCGTCTTTGACTTCAACACCGCCAAAAACATGGGGATGTCTTCTTATTAATTTTTCACTGATGGAATCAATTACATCTTCCAGCTTAAAATGATTCCCTTCAGATGCAATGACCGAATGAAATATAACATGGAGCAGGAGATCGCCCAGTTCTTTTTTTAACTCGTTATAGTTCTTTTCATCTATAGATTCCACAACTTCGTAAGCTTCTTCTATTGTTGCTGCTTTTATTGAATCGTTCGTCTGTTCTTTGTCCCAGGGACATTCCAGTCTGAGCTTTTTTACTATCCCGAATAATTCTTTAAATTTAGTTTCAACCATAATTCATTTTTATATTTAATAAATTTTTCAAATTAATTTATAAGATAGCAAAATAATCATATTCGATAAAAGGAGAATAAATGATAGAAGATAAGATAAAACAACTGGGATTTATATTACCGGAAGCACCAAAACCATTAGCAGCTTATGTTCCGGCACTTGAAGCGGGAAACTTTGTTTTTACAGCGGGGCAAATTCCTGTTGTAGAGGGAAAACTTAAATTTACAGGCAAAGTAGGTAAAGATTTGAACGAAGAAGAAGGGCAAAATGCTTCTGTAATATGTGCCCTGAATTGTCTGAGTGCAATAAAAGGAGTAATTGGCGATCTTGAAAAGATCGAACAGGTTGTAAAGTTGACTGTTTTTGTCAACAGTTCAGATGGTTTTACAAATCAACCTGCAATTGCAAACGGAGCTTCAGAATTCATCGAAAAAGTTTTTGGTAAGAAGGGGGGTCACGCAAGAAGTGCAGTTGGAGTAAGTGAACTGCCGAAAAACGCTGCTGTTGAAATCGAAATGATTGTAAAGATAAAAGAATAATCGTGATCAATTTGTGAAGTTAAAAATGACAAATTTTTAATCCCGGATTCCAATTAGAAGGGTGTGTTGTACAATTATATTATTTGTCATTTAGCAAGTCATTAATAAATTGTTGACCCTTTACGAAAGTTAAGAGAAAGTTGACAATTTTAGATTCTACAATAATTGAACTTCTCCTTCGGACTACCAGGTTTCGATACAATTTCTCGACCGAATAAATATTAACTCCGTAACTAAATTTCAGAATAAATTCTAAAAAAATACCTATTATTTTCAATGGGTAATTATCATCTAATCGCGCACAAATTACGCACTAATTGTGCTCTGAATGCGCACTAAATGCGCTTAATACACCTTAAATATTATTAGAAATTATAAATAAAAAAAATAAAATAACTTTTTATCGGCTATCATTTTGTCGGCAGTTAAGATTTAAAAAATTATATGAGAGAAATTCGCGGATAATGGACTGAGGAAGGAACCTAACCTTGATACTATATCGTATAAGTATATATATTAATAAGCTATAAATTAAAAAATTAAGTAATTATGACCAGGACAATGTTTCGTTCCAAGATACACCGAGCTACTGTTACCATGGCCGAACTCTATTATGAGGGCAGTATTACAGTTGACAAGGAATTACTGGAAGCTGCGGATATATTACCATATGAAAAAGTTCAGGTGGTGAATTTAAATTCAGGAACAAGACTGGAAACTTACACTCTTGAAGGTCCTGCGGGCAGCGGCATGATTTGTCTGAATGGACCGGCAGCAAGATTAGGAGCAGTAGGTGACGAAGTCATTATAATTACTTACACGACAATGAATGATGAGGAGGCCAGGAAGCATAAACCCAGAATTGTGCTTGTTGACAAGAACAACAGAATAAGCAAAATTTTATGATATTTCAAATGCATAAATCAAAATGTTGCATTGATTTTTTAGATCCTTTTCTTTAAAATATCCGGAAAGTTTCAGGAAAAAGTTATGAAGACGTTGATTGTTTTAATATTCGCTTTAATGATTGGAACAGGTTATTCCCAATACAAGCAGACAGGGTTATCGAATGAGCATATTAGCGATGGAATAATAAACCAAAATCAGGGTACAGCTTTATTGGGATTTTTGAATTCTAACAATTTTGAGATGCATCACTCATATGATGTTTCATATTCTACCTTTGGCTCAAACAGTCTTGCACTTACAACATACACGAACAGTATGTTTTACAGATTCTCTAACAAACTGAATGTACAGGTTGACGCAAGCGTTGTTTATTCTCCATACAGCACTCTGGGTAAAAATTTTCAGAATGACATAAATGGGATATATTTAAGCAAAGCGGCTGTAAATTACCATCCATGGAAAGATGTATTTATTACTTTTCAATACAGGAGTCTTCCTGTGACATATTATTCACCTTTCAGCGGTTACAGAGAAAATTTTTTTAATAGTGGTGACGGATATTGGGGATGGTAAAATTTTCGGGAATAAGTTTATATAAGCGAGTATAAGTGAAGGAAAAATTCCATCTCAATAATAATATAGTACCTGCAAAAAATTCTTTTTTCTCAAATCTCATCCTTAATTCTATAATCATTCTATTAGGTTTATTAATAATTTTCCTGGCCTATTCCCTGGTCGATCGTTTGACAGGGGGTAGTGGTGATGAAGACAAGGTTAACGAAAGACAAACTGTCTCCCCGGTTATTCAGGTTGAGGTATTGAACGGCTGCGGTGCATCCGGCGTAGCTGAAAAGTTTACTGATTTATTAAGAAAAGAAAAATTTGACGTAGTGCAGACCGGCAATTATATTTCATTCGATATTGATAACACGCTTGTAATTGACAGGACAGGCAACAAGGCGAATGCCCAAAAAGTTGCTTCAGCCCTTGGAATAGATGAAAAAAATGTCATTATGCAGAAAAATGATAATTATTTTCTCGATGTTTCTGTAGTTATCGGGAAAGATTATAAAAAATTTATCCAGTAATAAAAAGGAAAACATTTGGATTCGAAAGATTTAGCTCATAGAATAGCAGGTTTAATATTCAATAAAAAGGGGTATGATGTGAAGCTGCTGGATCTGAGGAATCTTACATCATTTACGGATTTTTTTGTTATTTGTTCTGCAGATTCAGATACCCAGGTAAAAGCCATTGCAGATGAAGTTGACAAAGAACTGCGTGATGAAGGAATAAAATACTGGCACAAAGAAGGGTACCGGGCTTTAAGTTGGGTGCTTATTGATTATGTAGATGTGGTTGTTCACATATTTAAGAAAGATTCCAGAGATTTTTATAAGCTTGAACGATTATGGGGAGATGCACCTTCGGAAGAACTAGAGGATGAAGGTGTAAAAAAGCTGAAATCCAAATAACATTAAACCTGTAATAAAAATAATTCCCATTATATTGTTCACATTGTTACGGAAATAATTTGAAAGAATATTTACAAAGTATATTTTCAACTGCTTCAAAGAAACTTCCCTATTTAAAAGAAATTCCCATTATCTTTGAAATTCCCAGGCAGGAATCTTATGGGGATTATTCAACCAATGCAGCAATGCTGCTAACAAAAAAATTGAAGAAAAATCCAAAACAGATTGCTCAGGAAATAATTGCTAATCTTTCTCCTGATGAAAAAATTATTGATAGGACGGAAATTGCCGGTCCGGGCTTTATCAATTTTTTCTTTACAAATGAATACCTGACAGAAATAATCAGGAAGATTCTCAGTCTGGCAGAGAATTTTGGAAAATCAGATAAATACAAAGGTAAAAGGGCAAATGTGGAATTTGTTTCTGCAAATCCGACTGGACCTTTAACTGTAGGTCACGGGAGGAATGCAGTTATTGGTGATACCGTTGCAAATATGCTTGAGTGGATTGGTTATAGTGTAGATCGGGAGTATTATTTTAATAATGCCGGCAGGCAAATGAGAGTGTTGGGAGACTCTGTAAGATTGCGTTACCTTGAACTGCTTGGGGAAAAAATCGATTTTCCTGAAGATTATTATCAGGGAGAATATATAAAAGATATTGCAGCAGCTTTATTTGATGAATATAAGGATGGATTAAGAGAAGAAAATGCCGAAGGAACGTTCAAAGAAAAAGCTGAAAAGGAAATCTTTAATGAAATCCGTGCT
>DATICR010000535.1:0-2281 GCA_035456745.1 Ignavibacteriaceae bacterium | reverse complement strand
AATAGCCAATCATCGGAGTAAATTTGAGGATTTTGATGTGCTTGCTAAAGAAGTGGTTAGAATTGGCAGTGAGGCAAAGCAATCGATGCCATCTATAAATTTGAAGTAAAACTTTGAGTGCTGTAATAATATGAATACTGAAGAAAAGATTCTCGCAGAGAAAGTCAGGGAAGAATGCGTAAAGGAATTTATCCGTGCGTATGAGGAAGGGGGAATCAAAGGATTGTGTGAAGAAGGAAGAATTGAATATGCAGTCGATGCAGTAAAATCACTTAACCTGCAGAGTATCCTGTTCCCAAATAATGGAATAAATAACCACAGAGAAAACAGAGATAACTGAGATTTATTTTTTCCTCTGTTTTCTCCGTTAACTCTGTGGTGAATCTCCTGAATCAGAATTTTCCGAATTTGAAAGTTAATGATGCCGATGGACCGGCAAGATCACTGTTTTTGATAGCTTCAAAATTAGCACCGCCAATGAACCTGTAGCTTACTCCCGCAGCAATTCTCATAAAGCTTACAACATTGAGCTCTGCGTTAACTGCCGGTTCGAAAACAAAGAATGCATCATTGGAAGCATCCCAGTTCATATTATGGTTCTCACTGAAAAATTCATTTCTATAGGATATACTGCCTCCCCCGATCAATGAGTATACAGAAAAATGTAATAGCTGATCCGATTGGAAAATATATTCCAGTTCAACACCGCCATAACCGAAATTCAAATAAGTGTTGTACCAATTTCCTTCATAAAGATAAGGAGGATTACCGGATTTTATGTCATTCACCAATCCGTAACCTCCGCCGCCCACTACAAAGGTATGATTTATAATCCATCCTCCCCTGCCTCCGACAAGCACTCCCGGCTCACCTTTGATCTGAACATATTTTACAACGGGACCGCCAAATCCGCCATTTGAAACTTCACCACTTCCCAACAATGTTTCTTCCTGAGCAAAAATCTGTCCTGCAAATATCAGGATTGTGGTCATTAATGATAATACTATCTTCACTTTAACTTCTCCTGTTTTTCAAAAAAATTACGTCCAAAATTAAAACCAAAAATCGGTTTGAACTCAATATTTGGGTTAAACGGTTAAATCTGTTGATTATTGTCATTATAGAGGGATGAGAATAATAATGCATAAATCGATAAGCTGGAACCAAATGATCTTACGCTACACATTTTCAGTTTCACAAATTGCCCATAAAGTACACAAGGAAATTTTTTAGAGTACAAAGTTAGTAGGCAGAAGCAGTAGGCAAGAAAAAAGGACACAACGTCAAGTTAATCGCGACGAAGTCAGGAAGGACACAAAAAGAGGCATTCTTTGTGTACTTAATTAAATTCTCCTGAAGACGGGCTTATTAAAAAGTTGACCCCTCAATAATTCGTCAATCCGTTAATTCGCAAATCCGACAATTCTCTCTAATTTTCCATCAGCCAATTATATGCTTTACTGATGTCATCAAAATATCTGAAATTGCACCATTTGATATTCGATTTTTCACTTTCAATAAAATGTTCATGGTCTTTAGCTTTGGTAACAACAATAGCTATTTTATCAATGCTCTTGAAACCAAAGTGTTCTAAAGTATCCCCATCGGCATGCAGCTTGTAGCCGCCCGCTTCAGGTAAAGTTAAAGTATGGTTGATTAAAAATTTACTGCAGTTATATTCGTGCGCAAGTTTTAACGCCTCAGTTGAATATTTTTGAACCGTTTCAAAATTTAGTCTTCCCGTAATATCAACCTGGACTATTTTCTTATCATCCAGGTAATTCATTTTATAGCTCATTTGTAACCTTGCATTCCTAACTTCAGAAAATCAGATATTATTATTAAAAAGAACCCTTTATAACATAAGCTTATTTTAGACCAGCTTCAATTGAATTGTTGCCGCAAAGAACTAAAAAATCCTATAGAGTTGCACCAAGAACACGAAGAAGACACAAACGGGCACAAAGATTTTTTTTTGAGCACAAAGTAAAAACACACGTACACAACGTTAAGATTGATCCCGACTTTCAGTCGGGATAAGTTCACAACGCTTCCAAGGATTTTTTTCTTTGTGTGCTTTCTTAAAATCGCTTTAAACCTTCTTAAAAAAAAGTAATTTCGTTGAGAACTTTGTGTTTCCTTTGTGTAATAATTTCGTCGTGTTCTTTGTGATTTCTTTGCGTCCTTTGTGCAACTAATTGTTGCCGCAAAAGCGCTAAGACGAAAAGTAACGCCAGGAAAAATGGAATTCATATATGCAGAATTCTATAAATGAAATTCC
>DATICR010000534.1:0-2252 GCA_035456745.1 Ignavibacteriaceae bacterium | reverse complement strand
AGCTTGAGAAGGTATTTATTTTCCTGGGGGATAAAAAAGAAATCGATATAGAAAGTATAGAATCTTTATCGGCTAAATTCAAAGAATACACCATCTTTGACCTTCAGGATGCACTTGCTGCAAAGAATAAACAGTCATCCTTCAAGATTGCATTCAATCTGCTGGAAAAAGGGAACGAACCTGTATTTATTATTCATATGCTGACAAGGTTTTTTACTGGAATTTTAAGGATAAATGAACTGAAAGCAGCAAATACACCCGACGCCCAGGCAGCAAGGATTGTGGGTACTCATCCCTTTTACGTGAAGAAATTTTATAATGCCCGGAGTCTGTATTCTGATAAAGAACTGATAAATATCTCAAGAGCACTGCTGAATGCCGATATTTCGGTAAAAACGACATCGGCAGAAAATAAAAATATAATTACTATTCTTTTAGCAGAAATTTTAGATGCAGGGGAGAAGAAATCTACTGCATAATATAATAGACATCATTTCGCAGTCAATGTTTATAATCTCTTTATTTTTCTGTATTTAAAGTTTTTTATTTAATTTATCGTATAATTCCGGAAACAATTCAAATCTCAGAAAGTATAAGCAGCGTTGACGGACAAGAATCTGTACGAACTTACGGATGAAGAATTAATTCTTGAGTTTCAACAGAATAATACTGTTCGGGCTTTCGAAATTCTTGTAGAGCGGTATAAAAATCCTCTTACAAATTATGTGTTCAGGTTTCTTGGCGATTATGAAGCCTGTATGGACGTGGTACAGGAAACTTTTATAAAGGTTTACAGATATAAAGATTCATACAGTTCGGTTGCAAAGTTTTCAACATGGATATATACAATCGCCGGAAATCTTGCCAGGACAGAATACCAGCGGCGCAGGAGACGAAAGTTCTTTTCAATAAATGCTTACGGCGAAGAAAAAGATGAAACGTATGATATTCCCGACGAAAGCTACCGCCCCGACGAATTAACCGACAGCGGAATAAAAGATGAAATCATTCAGAAAGCTATCGGGAAAGTTTCTCCATCTTACAGGGAAATGGTGATTTTAAGAGACATCCAGCAGTTGACGTATGAAGAAATTTCTGAAATAACCGGAATCACGGTCGGAACCGTAAAATCCCGCATAAACCGTGGAAGAGCTCAGCTCCAGAAATTATTAAAAGACGTATACAAAGAGTAAAAGGTGTTGCTGTGGATTTGAATGATGATATGAAATACCAGGATGTAATTATTACTCTTAAGCAGATGCAGCAGGTTAAAGCTCCTTCGGGCTTTGAGGGGGATTTAATGCGGAAAATTAAATCAGGACAGGTGCCGGAAGAGAAGACATTCTGGCGGAAGATAATCATTCCCTCACGTTTGATCCCTTCTGCAGCACTGGCATTAACCGCAATCCTTTTAATCTTTGTTCTTAACAACAACGGTATAACGCAGGAAAATCCACTTCTGACTGCTCCCCGCGAAAGAGAAGATTTAACAAGAGGAACAAAAATTAGTTATGCACCTCCCGAAACAAAATCCGTTACAAGTGATAAAATAAACGCTGCACCGGAAATTTCAGAAATTCAGAAAGATGCGGGTAATGAAATTCAGAATAAACCTGTTGAAAAAACACTATCAGAAAAGGAAGATTTCAGTCCTTCTGCCACAGGAAAAATTTCAGAGGTAAGGGAGGATTATAGTCCTTCTGTCAAAGGAAAAATTTCTGGAGGCACTGCAGGAACTAGCCGGATTATCAGAGCAAAAACTGCTTCCGGAAGAATTACCGATTATCCGGTTGATAAAGCGGGATTGAATTTCAGGCAGATAAACCTTTCAAATGAACAAAAAATTGAACTTGATCAATTGAAACAAAAGCTTGATTCCACGTTCAATACCCGAAGTAAAAAGCGGTAATTTCAAAATCCTTATCTCTTTCGCCTTTGGATTCCCTTCCCGGATCTATGGTATTCCTATCGTCTTTACACCCGACGAATTTATATAAAAAAATTATATAGCTTAAATATCTTTTATCCCTATCTAAATTTTATGCAACTGTTTGATAAGGGATAAAAATGTCATCTTTGGATATTCCAGGCACAGTTTGCCTCTCCTCTAGTATTGCATACTCTTGCAGGCAGTAAAGAGAATCCTTCTATTTTTAACAGAACTAGTTGATTCAGTGCAGTATAAATAGATTATTCCGTTACCCTAATTAGTAGATCGTTCTATTGTCACAAATTCCTTTTGAGTTCAGAAT
>DATICR010000533.1:0-10427 GCA_035456745.1 Ignavibacteriaceae bacterium | reverse complement strand
CATGCATAATCGTTTCTGGCTTGCCATTAAAAACCATCATATGAAACACCATTATATGGATTCAACCAGAGGATTTGGTGTCAGTTCTCCACTCTGGGATGAAGTGATGGGAACAAATTTTTCCAAAAAAGATATTGATTCAGTTTGACCGATTATTGAATCATGTTCTCTTCAGCTGTTAATAGTAGATCTATGCCGTATAAAAAAAGAATTCTGATAATTGAGGATAACACTGAAACCCAATTAATCCTGAAGATTTACCTTCGTGATTTTTATGAGATTCATGTCGTTTCTACTGCAATTGAGGGGCTAAAAAAAATCAAGGAAAATAATTATAATCTTATAGTTCTTGATATAAATCTTCCCGGTGAACTGAACGGGGACGATGTAATCCTGGAATTAAAAAAAGATCCCGATCACAATTCTATTCCCATACTCGTTGTTACCGCTTATGCACTCAAAGGCGACAGGGAGAGTTACCTTGCTATGGGCGCAAATGGTTATCTATCAAAACCTGTGGATAGGAAAGATATATTGAAGTCGGTAGAGGAACTAATCAACTAGAAGAGAATGAATGAATGGATGAGTGATTGAATTGTTTGAATGGAAGCAGTCGGAATAATTCAGGGGATTTCTTACAAATTTAATCTACAATACGATTTTTTTAAAAAACAGTATTGTTGCATTATAATACATAGAAATTTTAATTGTCTCTGTTTAGTCCAACTAGTATTTATAACTTATTTAATCTAAATTGTTTAGGCACTTTAGATATCGGCATAATATTTGGCATTTTTGCTTAAATTTTCGTGGTACATGCAAAAATTGAAATTAATATCTTCAGGCATTAGTCTGATTGATGAGGGATGGGGGGGACTTTACAAAGGTTCCAACTATCTATTAATAGGTGCTCATAAATCAGGTAAAACACAATTCGGATTAAATTTTTTACTCCGCGGTGCTGACGAAAGAGAAAGTTGTCTTTTTTTCTGCAGCGGTGACACAGAGAGATTAAAATCATTTAACCGGATAAATCAAAATCTTGAAAAATATATTAGAAAGAATGTAATAACTATTGTTAAGGTTATACCACCTGCAAGGGAGCTTATATCCGGGAACAATGATGTAGAACTTGCGCAATATTTTGAGGATGTAATAATAATGATTGACAGATTTCTCCCTTCAAGGATTGTATTCGATGAAATAACTCCATTTATCAGTTTTAAAGATGAAACATTATTTAAGCTTATTCTTGAAAAATTTCAGAATAAGCTACAGGAAAGTGAAATAACGGGAATTATGATTTCGTCCGAACCAGTGACTGATGCTATGTCAATGCAGCTTCAGAGTCTTGCTGATGTAAGCAATGGTTTAATTTATCTTGATAAAGAAATTAATGATTTATACGGGACAATTTCTTTACTTCCGAGTTATGAACACAGATCGGGGGAGATCAAATCCAATTATATATTTGATCTTCAGAAAGGAATGCAGATTGATCTTTCTGTTCTTAATAAATTTGATAAGAAAAGACAATTAAACTATTGATTATGGAACCTCGGGAAAAAGATTTTCCATATTATTTTTTCAACCTTTCAGAAAAACCGGGTACTGAAAAAGATGAAGCAAAAAATACAGTTGGTTTCTTCGGGTATCTCCATTATAGATAATGCCTGGGGAGGATTATATCGAGGTGGAACCTATTTATTAATCGGGTCCAGGAAATCAGGGAGAACCCTATTAGGACTTCAATTTACCAAAGAGTGTATAAAGCAAAAAGAAACCTGCCTGTACTTTACAAGCATGCGACCTAAAGATTTAATGATTCAGGCTGCTTCTATTGATTTTGATCTTCAATATCATATGAATCAGAATAAAGTCATCGTAGTAAGAGTAGCCCCCCCCACTGATTTGAATGAAGTTTCTAATCCTGATGAATTCCTTGTTGAATATCTGAGAGATATTGTCACTGTTGTTGACCAATACAAACCAAACAAAATGGTTTTTGATGAATTAACTCATTTCATTGGTTTCACAAATCTGACATTATTACAGGACGTATTTATAGAGACTACCGAAGCTATAGATAACGACGGAATAACCAGTTTAGTCATCCTGGGAGATCCTGCTACTTCGGCAGCAAATGCAATTGTTGATACACTTGCTGCAAATTCAACCGGTGTTATATATTTAAATAAGGAAGATAATCCGGAAGGAGCACATTCAGGAAAAATTACTATTACCCCAAACATTGGTCACACCCAAGGCAAATTCAGTGCGAATTACAAATTAGAACCAATTAAAGGTATAGTAGATGATTATGGAGAAAAAAAGACAAAGACTTTCCCGGGGACAGAAGCAGGGTTAAAATATAAATCACTTGCTGATCTGGATATTCCGCTGGAGAATTATACTTTTACCAATTTCTATAACCTAAACGAGTTTCAATTGCTCCTTGATAATCAGATTGCGCTATTTCAGAGCACAGGCCAACTTTTCACACTAGTATCGTTCAGGCTGGATCCAAATGCAGAAAAGGAAGGATTACTTACCGTTAACCAATTAATGAATTCAGTAAGGTTATCTACAGATAAAAAAGACAAGATTTGTCTGATTTCCAATAATGTAGTAGTAATGATTACTAAAGAGGATGTAAAAACTGTAAAAAAATTATTAAGCAGATTAAAAGGCAATCTCCCCAACCGTGATCCCCAATATATTGAGAAGGTTATATCTTATATATCGGTACTTGCACTGAAAGTAGATGAATCTATAAAAAATGGTGATGAAATGCTGCAGAGGCTTTTAATCAATTCACACGAAACACAAAATCAGCCATTCTTTTCCTGATGAAATGAATTTACTAAATGTCAGCTTTTTTATTATTATCAACATACTGGTTTATTTCCCAAATCTTTTTGGCCAGCTGCAGTCGCATATAGACGAATTAAAGGATGAAGCTATCCGGCATATGAAGAACGGCCGGTATGGTGAAGCGATTACACTTCTTAACAATTACATTTCCGCACAACCACAACTGGCTGAAGGTTATAACCTTCGCGGATTAGCTTATGAATATCGTGGGCAATATGAGGAATCGGTTTATGATTTAAGATCCGCACGTAAACTTGAGCCCGACAACTCTATGATAACAGAAAATCTGAACAGGGTTACAAAAGAATGGTATAAGCTAATTTATAATAATATTGAAGGTTATAAAAGGGAAATTGCAATAGCACCGGCAAAAGCTTTTAATTATTTACAGGTAGGGAAAGCTTATAAAAACCTCGGTCAGTGGGAGGAAGCTGAAATCTGGTATGATAAGTATCTCAGTATGGAAAAAGCATCTCCTGATGAGATAATCCGTTATACAGAAATACTCGCCAAAAACAATCATATAGCAAAAGGAGAGCCCATTCTTAAAAAATATACAGATGAATACACGGATGATCAGAGGCTATGGTCGCGATATGGTTATTTTCTATTGTGGCTCGGTAAAACCAGGATGTCAATGAATGCATTTGAACAAGCTCTTAAATTAAAACCATTTTTCAAAGAGGCAATGGATGGATTAGCCAGGGCCAAGGGCAATGGATACATTTATACTTTCAATGATACTGCAACTTACCGGTCTTATACTTACGGCATTCCCAAATCATTTGGTTATTTAATTGATAATTATTTCAGGAAACTGAAAAAAAATCCTAATGATAACGAGATCAGGTACAACCTGATAAAAGAACTTTTAAAAGCAAACAGGTATGAAGAAGCTTACCAGCAGCTATTGATTTTAAAGGAGAAAGAGGGAGATACGGAAAGAGTCAAATCCCTTCAGGATGTGGTAATGACTGCAAGAGATAAATATTACAAGGAGCAAATTATTGAATATGAAAAACTATTACAACAAAAACCGGGAAGCAGAGAAATACTATTAAAACTTGCGGGTTATTATTCTTCTAACGGCAGATACGACAAAGCGACAAAAATATATGCAGACTATCTTATGTATTACCCCGGTGATAATGAAGTTCGTTTTCTATACATACAAAATGCTGCCTGGGGGAAACAGTATATACTTGCTGGTAATGAGCTTGATGTTTTAATTCTTCAGTACCCTGATAGTACAAAATATAAATTATTAAGAGCCCAGATTTATGTCTGGCAGAACCAGAACCTCGATGAAGCTGAAAAATTATTAAATGATGTTTTAAAGAAAGAGCCTCAAAATTATTATGCCCTGCTGGCAATGGGGCTGCTTGAATACCAAAAAAATAATCTGGATAAAGCCGGATATTATGCTTCAATGGCGGGAAATATTAATCCTGCTGATCCGGAAATAGCCAGGTTAAGATTTGGGATTAAAAGACAGGAAGAAATAAATAAACAGCACGACATCTATTTAATTCTTGAAGAGGCGCGGGAAAAAGTATCTGCCAATGACTGCTATGGTGCTGTAGATCTGTTTGAGAAATACAATAGTTATACATCACCTGATAAAAATGTGCTTTTGGAGGAAGCTGATGCATACCTTTGTATTAAGGATTACCATTCCGCTCTTAAAATTTACGACCAGCTACTTTCCTTATCAAATGATTATGAAATCCAGAAGAAAAAGGCACAGTTGATTTTATGGAACAATGATCCATTAACTGCATTGAATGAGTTCAGGAAACTCAATGCTATAAACCCGGAGGACTCCGAAGTAAAGCTGTATATGGGAGATGCATATTTCCAGTTGAAACGTTATGATGAGGCAAGAAAAATTTACAATGAATTATTGAAAGAAAGTCCGGGTTCAAAACTTCTGACAACAAGACTAAGCTGGTTTGGAGAAAACAGAGGAAATTTCCTGTCGTTCAGTTTTCCTTCATACTTTATGGTCAATCCGGAGGCGATTTACTATTTCGACAATTACGATTTTAAATATTCCCAGCAGGGATTGATGCTGGAGGCAGGTATAAACAATTATATTTCAATAGGAGTATCAGGGAACAGGGGAGA
The DNA here is from genome assembly GCA_035456745.1 of Ignavibacteriaceae bacterium. GTDB lineage: Bacteria > Bacteroidota > Ignavibacteria > Ignavibacteriales > Ignavibacteriaceae > DATFVA01. The sequence continues at coordinate 5,426 of DATICR010000533.1, read as the reverse complement.
AATCGATTCTTTAAACTCAGGAATAAATTTTTATACTGCAAAAGGACATATTTTATTCAGAATGAACAATGTTTTCTCATCAGGACTATCGATAGGAAAAACCTTTTTTGAAAACAATCAGGATATTCTTATCGGAGGGGCATATATTAAAGCTGCGGCGAAAACATATGATCTCAGACTGGATTATATTTCGCAAGATGCTGCATTAATATTTTATTCTCCATTTCTCGTGCAGCAGAGATTAAAAGTTGAAACTATAAAGTTAGCCGGCGATTATCATCCTTCTTCCGGCCTAATTGTATCAGGGATATATAATTATTATTCCGTAGCAGACGGTAATGGAGGTAATAATTTACAATTTCGTTTGGGGAAAAAAATTGATGAACTCGCCGGAGGATACGAATTCTACCATCTTGGATTTAAGAAATTCAATCGTCTATATTTTTCTCCTGATAATTTTGAATCTCACAGCGTATGGGGGGAATGGTTTATAATTGACGATGAAAGAGATGAATTAAAAATAGGTGGAAAGGTAGGAATTATACCCGAAAATAATTTTATACTGAGAGAAGCCTTTGCATCTGCAAGATTTATGCTGGAGGAACATTTTGCTCTACAAGGAAGAATTACCACGGGGAGTACGATCAGGCAAAACCAAGGATATAGTGCAACATCATTTTACATTTCAGCTTATTGGACTTTTTGATTAATAATCGATAATTTGACTGAAATTTTGGCTAAGATTCACTGAATTTTCCCTTTTGTTCGATATTGATATAGGATTATGTGTTCAAGACACTATTATGAAGGTTTATATGTGATTTTAGCACTAAAATTAAGTTTAATGGTGGCATTAAAGTTGATTTTTTAACGAATTTGAGGGCTGAGAAGCATTATATCTGAATGAAAAATCAGAAATTAAATAGAACTCCAATAATTGTGGAAAATAACGGCACCGTTCATTCTTCCGGCGATCTGAAGAAAAAATATTTCCGGAGAATTTTAATAAGTGGTGCTGCGTCCATTATTCTTGTCCTCATCATTGTATTTTCACTTCCACGAACAATTCTATCAGTCAGTTCATTAGTAGAATATGCAACAATTGTTGCACTGGTAATTTTCCTTTTCGTTTTGTTATTGAGATATTTTGGAATTCTGAGCTTTGCTTATCTGTACTTAAATGAATATACCTTTAAATCGTCGAAGAATTATTTCCCATTCGTTTCGATCATTGTGCCTGTTTATAATGAATCAAAGGTGATAAGAGCATCGGTTGAATCATTATTAAAACTTGATTATTCCAATTATGAAATAATAATTGTGAATGATGGATCCACGGATGATACCAAAGAAGTTGCCGAAACCCTGGTAGGTTACAATAAAGGTCTTCTTACAGACATAAAAATCAGTCTCATTAATCAACCAAATGGTGGTAAATCACGTGCATTGAATTCCGGGATAAAGCATTCCCAGGCAGATATAATACTATGCATGGATGGAGATTCACAACTTTCACCTGAATCTGTAAAACTGGCAGTAAGGCATTTTGAGAATCCCAAGATCGGAGCAGTTGCAGGAAACGTAAAAGTACTAAACAGAAAGAAATTTTTAACCGATCTCCAGGCGCTTGAATATATAGAGGGATTAAATATGGCGCGGAGTGCTCAGAGCTATATACGTCTTGTAAATATCATTCCAGGTCCTATCGGACTATTCAGGAAGAAGGCGATAGCGGATGCGGGTTACTATTCAAATGACACATTTGCTGAAGATGCTGATTTAACACTGAAGATTCTTGCGAACGGCTGGAAAATATATTACGAACCAGCCTCTGTTTCATATACCGAAGCACCGGCAAAACTTCAGCAGCTTTTAAAACAAAGATACAGATGGACCCGGGGTATCATTCAGTCAATCAGTAAGCATAAAAGGTTAATGATAAATCCTGCTATAAATTTCGGTGATACCTTTATTTTATGGACAATGTTCTATGAAGCCCTGATCTGGCCGGCAATGAATATTGCAGCAAACCTATTTTTCATTATTGCGGCAATAGCATTCGGTTTTTCATACCTGATATTTTTCTGGTGGGCAGGTCTTGCGTTACTGGATCTTATAACTGCACTTTACTGTATAGCAGTTGAAAAAGAAGAATTTCGTCTTATTCTATACGCAATTATCTATAGAATGTTTTTTATCCTTGTAATAGATATTTGTAAAGTTATGTCCACCATCGAAGAGTTCCTGGGCATTAAAATGACCTGGGGTAAATTAGAAAGAGTAGGCACTATTAAAGCATAAAAACTAATAGTTTCTTGAGGGAAAAAAGAAATGGAATTAATTCCGATATTATCAACAATAATTCTGGTTGCAACAATATGCACCTTTTTACTGGCTATTGGGGCATACATTCTGTACAAAATAAGGGAGAGGAAAGGCGAACCGGTTCCTTATCCGAAGCCTTCGTCTGTCAGGGCCGAACTTGTGACGCCAGACGAGAGAGAATACGAACCTGAGCAATATTTAAGACCTGAAAAAATGCATGCTCCTTTTGAGCCACATTATGTCAGAACTTCTACCGGAGCAGGTATCTATGCACGCGGACAGGAATACCAAAGACCACAACAAAAGTACTATCCGGTTGAAGAGCAGGAAATTTCATCAACCGGAAGGGTAAGAACAAAGAAGAAATTCCTGAAATATACGACCGAGGGTTATATCCCGACGGAAGAAGATAAAAATACCGGTGTATTAAAGTGGCGATAGAAAGTGAAAAAAAGGGAAGCATAAATCAATTTATTATTCTGATCAGCGGGGTAATAATTCTACTCGGAGCCATATTAATTTACCTCTTTGTGTTACAGGGAGTATTCGGAAGATTTGATGCCGCGGAACTAATTCCCAACATGAAATCAATAAAAGATGTTTTTTCTTCCAGCAGGTCTACTGCGGCGGTTCTTTATTCCGGATATACCAAGAATATTCTGCCTGAAGGGAGTACCTGGCAGGACGATAACATCAGCACCTGGAAAAAATTTCTTGAGATCAACAGAATCAGCTATGACATAATTCCTGACGCATCAATAGAAACCAGCAAATTAGCCGGATATAAAATACTTGTTCTTCCCGGTTCTAAATCTCTTAGCGATAAAGAAATTGTTGAAATTAAAAAATTTCTTCAGAATGGTGGAAGCATTTTTGCAACCGGAGGAATCGCTTCATATTCAGATAACGGGAAATGGAGAGGGTGGAATTTTCTTAATGATGTTTTCGGCGTCAATTATACCGGAGAAATGAGTGATACAAATAAAACAAGCATACATACTCTGCGGGGCGGTTTACCGTTAACAGCCAATATACCTGCAGGGTTCCCAATGCAAATTGCAACGTGGGATAAACCAATGGCAGTTGAAGTTCTGGATCCCCGGACAACACAAGTAAGTTTTTGGTATGATTACCGCATACAAAGTGGTCTGGTAAGACAACAAATAAAGAAAACAGCAGGGATAGTATACGGCAATTACGGAGAGGGCAGATTTGTATGGATGGGCTTTGAAATCAATTCAGTTATTGGTGTAAAGGATGACTATGTTTTTTTTGACAGATTATTCAGAAACTGCTGCAACTGGCTGAACTATGTTCCAATTGCTTATATACAGGACTGGCCCACAGGATATGATGCAGCAGCTGTAATTGCTCCCGAGTTATATGATGAAATTCAAAATATCAGTAATATTTTTAAATATCTTCAAAATGCAAATGTAAAGGCAACTTTCTTTATGGATCCGGCACGTGCGGAATATTATTCTGCACTTACTAACGAACTAACGAAATACGGGGAAATTGCATCAATAGTAAATATCGGTTATCAGTCTTCGATATCTGATACAAACAACCGGTTATTTGATTATCATACACAATTAAAAATTATCGGTTCAGCAAAAGAAAAGCTGCAATCTATAACAGGCACAGATGTATCAGGCTGTTTACCTTTTTATGGATTGTTTGATGAGAATACAATTAAAGCACTGCTGGATGCAGGTTATACCTATGTATTAACAGATTCTCTCACAGACCGATCTGTTCCAAAGACAGTTACAAGAGAAAATAAAAGACTGACAATCTTAACAAAGACCGCCAGAGATGATTACCAGGTCATAAGAGATTTTGGTCTTACTGATCCTGATTTTCAATATTATACTTATCAGGAAGATTTAGACAGAATATTATTTGAAGGCGGGCTGTATGTTTTCAAGTTACATCCGGGTTATCAATGCAAGCCGGAATATGTATCAGTTATTGGCGATGTAATTACGATTTAAAAAATAAAAATTTCTGGATAACGACAGCATCAGAAATTCAGAAATGGTATTCCAAAAAAGATTATGTTGAACTAAGAGTTGATAAAAGAGGGAATACAAGGGTCGGGATAACGATTTCAAATCCCGGGGAACTGGAAATTGATGATATTGTAATTGATGTTGAACTCAATAATCCGGCCGAAAACATTTCCATAAGTACAGAAATAATCGGTACCAAAATCCCTGTTATTAAACATGAAAAAATGAGCAAGAAACTACAATTAATAATACACAATCTTAAAGGGAGAGAATCGAGAACATATTATATCGATTATGATAAGGTGGATGTATAAATCCCCTCAATTTCACATTATGAAAAATTATTTCACAATATTCTTATTTATGCTTTCTGTTCTGGCACCGGGAAAAATTATTCCGCAAAGCAGGAACGATTTGAATCTCGTTTTAGTATATCCTGAATTAACAAAAAAAGTACTTCATAATAGTGACAGCAAATTTGAACCTACCGATTCATGGGAATTATTTCTTATGAGCAATCATTTCAAGTACAGGATGCTTGCAGATAAAGATCTTGATGAAATTAATGATCAGGATGATGCAGTAATTATCCCTTCGCTTGAAGCTGTAACCGAGGAAATGATAGAGGAAATAGAGAAAATTTCAGTTGAAGGAAAAGGAATATTATTTACCGGGGATTTTGCGGAATTTGATGCGAAAGGAAACAGAACCAGTGATTTCCAGAGAAGGATACTGGATTTTAAAATTATGTCAATACCGGCAGTAAGTGCTGTTTCCATCAATCACACATTAAAAGGGAATACTCCTTTTTCATTCAATCTGAAGCCGGGTTATAAAATCCTTTTGAACAGAAAACCGGAATTATATTACGGATCAGGAATATCAGACAAATGTACTCCTGCAGGAAGTTATTTTCCTGCAGATGAAACTTTCCCGGATTCTCTCTCAGCGATAATTTCAGAATTCAGATCACCCGGAAGAATATTATGGTTTGGATTTGGTATTGATCAGATGATTGGAAATGAAAGTTATGAATTTCTGTCAGATTCATTTAACTGGCTTGCTTCGAAGGCAGTCGTTTTTGTT
>DATICR010000532.1:0-2389 GCA_035456745.1 Ignavibacteriaceae bacterium | reverse complement strand
GCAAATTTGAACTCACCCCTGCCTGAAGTCAACAGAATTTGTGGGAATATTACCTTTTACAAATGATTGTTAAAATTAAAACATTGCACAAAGTATAGGTCGTAGACACAAAGGATAAATTGAATGCGGATTTTATGATAACAAATTATTTGTGCTGCCTGGTGTGCACTTTGGGAAAATGTATTATTGAGTATCTTTAAAACAAAAAGCCGGTATTGAATACCGGCTCTTTTCAATCAAACGCTTATGGTTTATTTCTTAGCGTATTTTTTCTTAAACTTCTCAACTCTACCGGCGGTATCCACAAGTTTCTGTTTCCCGGTGAAGAAAGGATGTGAAGCACTGGATATTTCCAGTTTTACAAGAGGATAAGTATTACCATCTTCCCACACAATAGTTTCGTTTGTTTGTATCGTAGAACGGGTCAATATTGAATAATCTGCAGATGCATCCTGGAACACAACTGGCCTGTAATCCGGGTGAATTCCTTTTTTCATACCAAAATCCTGATTTTTTTAATTCCAAAAAATTTGAGCAATAAATATAGAAAAGCCTGCAGAGATTTACAAACTATTAGCGAATTGGGGAATTTGCGGATTAGCGGATTAGCGGAAAATTGACGGATTGGTTGATTGACGGATTGGTTTACTGACCTTTTCCGAATACAGTATCGAGTTTCTCCTTTAGGGAGTTTAACTGCTTTTGCTGTTCAGTTGATATTTTTACCTGCCTGAAATTCAATCCGGCTTTGCTCACAGGATAGTCTGTTATTCTTCCTGAAGCATATCTGATATTAATATATTTATCATTTGCCGGTTTATTTGCAGCCAAATTCCCGCTAACGGAAGGTTTTGAATCCTCCCTGACCGGTTTTGCAGCTTCAAATCTCTCATTTTTTATTGCTTCATCTTTTTGAATCCCTGAATTTCCTTTGGGGGAGACACTCTCAACTTTGTTCTTTTCTACCGAAGAGAAGCTTTCTTTATTAACAGTGGAAGTTATGTCATGTCTTTCGCGCGGTACAGTTGAAAAGGGATCCTCACGCTGGGCATTTGAATTATTAAGAACAAAAATCAGGAGTATAGCCGTTACAACCAGTGCTGCCGCAGGAACCATGCGGGATGGCATAAAAATAATCTGCCAGAAAGTTTTCTCACCGGTTTCGGAATTAATTCTTCTCATCAAATCCGCTTCAAAATTTGCAGGAGCTTTAACCTGCTGAAGCTGTTTCAGAATATTTACGACATTCCTGAATTCCGTGTCATCATTCAAATTCACAACTGCACCTTATTCCTTATAAATGTCTTCAAGTAATTTTTGGAGCTGGGCTCTTCCTCTGTTTATACGTGATTTTACCGTCCCAACTGTAATTCCACTTATTTCAGAAATTTCTTCATATGACAATCCCTGAATATCTCTTAAAATAACCATCTCCCTATATGCCGGAGAAACTTTCTGAATAGCTTTCTGTATTATCTCATCCTTAATTCCGCTATCGGTTATCTGATCGGGACGATAACTTTCGTCAGGAATGTCAAATGTTTCATCTTTATCGTCACCGAATGCATTTATTGAAAAGAACTTTCTTCTCTTTCGTCTCTGGAATTCAGTTCTTGCAAGATTTCCCGCAATAGTGTATATCCACGTTGAAAATTTCGCTATTGAGCTGTAAGAATCTTTATAACGATAGACTTTAATAAATGTTTCCTGCACTACATCCACACATGCTTCATAATCACCGAGAAACCTGAAGACATAATTTGTCAGAGGATTTTTATATCTCTCCACAAGAATTTCGTAAGCCTTAACAGTGCTGTTCTGTTGAAACTCAAGAATTAATTCTTCATCCGTAAGATCATACAGATTCTTGTCGCTCAACTCAGTTTATACTTTCCCAGATTTCGAATGTTTCCTGATTTATATAACAAATTAATTAAAATTCTTTAAATAGAGAAAGAAAATGAGGTTATTCACATCGAATAACTGATATTTTCATCAAATGAGAACCAATTGATTTTGACCTTCGGTGTAAATATTTAGCGCAAAATGGAAAAGTTCGAAGTAAGAAGTTGCACAAAGAGCACCTAGCTCACACAAAGATGCGGACAGGTAACAAGCGAGGGGCTTGTTGGAGATGATGTCTTTTCATTCTCATTTTAACATTTTTAGTGAACTCACCCCGTAGCACCTCTCTTAAAAAGCGAGGGGCTTGTTGGAAATGATGTCTTTTCATTTTCATTTTAACATTTTTAGTGAACTCACCCCGTAGCCCCTCTCTTAAAAAGCGAGGGGCTTGTTGGAAATGATGTCTTTTCATTTTCATTGTTAACATCGAAACACTTACAAAATAATTCTTAACAATTTTCCGGGACTATTTAGTATGAATTAT
>DATICR010000531.1:0-11985 GCA_035456745.1 Ignavibacteriaceae bacterium | reverse complement strand
CACGGTAGCGGGAAGATTGATTAAAACAATAAATATTACTTCTTCTGAACTCGGTACCGATCTTGGATTCAAACGAATCTACTGGGATGGAAAAGATGAAGATGGGGATAATATAGCTAACGGTGTGTATTTTTATAAGATGATTTACAAAGTGAAGGATGTAGTGAGAACTGTTACACAGAAATTAGCAAAGGTAAGATAATTTTGAAACCTATATATTCATAAATAAACAAATGAAATAATAATGTGTGGAATAATAGGATACGTAGGTGAGAAAAATTGTGTCCCTATTTTAATCAATGGATTAAAAAGGCTTGAATACAGGGGATATGATTCGGCAGGTATCGGTATACTTGATGATGGTATATCGGTTGTTATAAAAAACAAGGGTAAAGTCTCTCTTTTAGAAAAAAGAGTTGAGAAGCTTACTCTTAACGCTAAAGTTGGAATAGGTCATACCCGCTGGGCAACCCATGGGATTCCCAATGAAATTAATGCTCATCCTCATTCAAATTCTTCAAAAAGTCTGTTCATTATCCATAATGGAATCATCGAAAATTTCAGGACTTTGAAAGCAGGACTGGAAAAAATGGGTTATGAGTTCATTTCTGATACTGACAGTGAAGTATTTGCTCATTTGATCGATAGTTTTCTCAAGCTGGGTTACTCTTTAATGAAGTCGGTTCAGCTTGCACTTGGAGAGGTTGAAGGTACCTATGGATTGGCTGTAATTTATAAGGGAGAGCCAGATAAAATTATCGCAGCCCGGAAAGGGTCTCCACTCTTAGTAGGTATTGGAGAGAATGAAAATTTTATTGCATCGGACGTATCAGCAATCCTTGCTTACACAAAACAGGTTGTTTATTTAGAAGATGGTGAAATTGTAGAACTTTATAAAGATAAATTTAATGCCAGAACAATCAGTGATGTGGAAATAGAAAAAGAAATTCACGAAATCAGTATGACACTGGATGAAATAAACAAAGGCGGATATGAGCATTTTATGCTCAAGGAAATTATGGAGCAGCCGGAATCAGTCCGTAATTCAATGAGAGGAAGAATAATGCTTGATAAGGGGACTGCTAAGCTTGGCGGACTTGAACCGGTTATGGATAAGCTTGCAAAGGCAAAACGAATTATTATTTCTGCTTGTGGTACCTCATGGCATGCCGGTCTTGTTGGTGAATATATGCTTGAAGAATTCGCCCGGATTCCGACAGAAGTAGAATATGCTTCTGAATTCAGATACAGAAATCCTGTACTTAATCCTGATGACGCTATTTTCTTTATTTCCCAAAGTGGTGAAACTGCTGATACGCTTGCAGCTATGAAAGAAGCAAAATTGAGAGGCGCTCTGGTTCTTGGTATATGCAACGTTGTAGGGAGTTCTATTGCGAGAGAAAGTGAAGCCGGTGTCTACACCCATGCTGGTCCTGAAATTGGTGTCGCATCAACAAAGGCTTTTACCTCCCAGTTAATTGTGCTGGCATTAATAACACTTCTTCTTGCCCGGAAAAGAAATATGGGTCTTGCTGAAGGAAAATGCATTGCAGAAGAACTTCTGAAAATTCCTGATAAAATATCTAGAATATTAGAGTTAAATGAAAACATTGAGAGAATTGCAGATGATTTTAAGGATGCAAGGAATTTTCTTTACCTGGGTAGGGGCTTTAATTTTCCTGTCGCTCTTGAAGGAGCATTAAAATTAAAGGAGATATCCTATATTCACGCCGAGGGATATCCTGCTGCAGAAATGAAGCATGGGCCAATAGCCCTGATTGATGATAATATGCCTGCTGTATTTATAGCTCCTAAAGATACCAATTATGATAAAATATTGAGTAACATAGAAGAAGTTAAAGCCAGAAATGGAAGGATAATTGCAATTGCAAGTGAAAGCGATGTAAATATCGATCATCATTTAAATCATATCATAAAAGTTCCCGATACAATAAGGATGTTAACACCTATACTTACAGTTATCCCGCTGCAATTACTTGCCTATCATATTGCCGTAAAAAAAGGATTGAATGTTGACCAGCCCAGAAACCTCGCTAAAAGTGTAACTGTTGAATAAATAACAGACAAAAAATTGAGTGGGAAAACAAGTAATAAAGAAGTTTATTCAGAGCAGGAACTTGAATGTTGGGCTCAAAGGGCAAATGAAGATTTAATCCTTCCTGAAAAATATTTAATTAGTAAATATTTAATTAATAAAAATGCAAAAGTTATTGAGGCTGGAACAGGTGGAGGGAGGATTGCGTTTAATATTGAAAGAATGGGTTTTTCAGATATCGTTGCATTTGATTTTGTACCTGAAATGATTGAATATGCAAAAGAACAGCAAAAAATAAGGCATTCGGGTATTAAATTTTATGTAGCGGATGCTGCTGATTTGCAAATCTTTGAAAGAAATACTTTTGACTATTTGATTTATCTTCAGCAAATCATTTGCTTTATTCCGGAAAATTTAATTGAAAAAGCTTTAAAGATAAGTTATGAAATTGCCGCTGAGGGAGCCATAGCAATATTCTCTTTTTTATATTGGAATGGAAGAATGTTTAATTCATTTATTAGTGCAATGGTGAACCTCTTTAGATTATTAAGAAGAGAACCTTTCAACAAACAATCATTACCATGGTTGAAATTTAATCAAAAGATTAACTTATCTTTTCTGAAAAAAGGTCAGGCTACTAATTACTGGGTAAAAAAAGAAGAGATAATTTCATTAATTAGTGAAGCAGGCTATTCAATCAAAGAAATTAAAACTTCAGGAGAAATCTTAAATTTAAGAAATAGAAATTCCGGAATGCTTTACATAGTTTGTGAAAAACAAAATGGATAAGGCAGAAGAAATCATTAAGGGCTGGGCACAATGTTTTAATGGGATAATATGGACTGACGATGTTCCCTGGGTCTATGAGAGTAAGATATTGAAGCCCTTAACAATGCCGCATCAAATTAAAAATATAGATCGAAAAAAGGTTCGGGAAATAATCAAATCAAAAGGTGCTCTTCTTGCATATTGGGCCGACAACTGGAATCTTAATGAATCGGAATGGTGGTGGACAAGCTGTGATAATAAAGAATATGATGTTGAGAATATTGAAGATAAAAGGGGACGGAGAGACGTTCGCAAGGGTCTTCGTGAATGTTCCATCAAAAGGATTGAACCTGAGAATTTTGTCGAATTAAGTTATGGAATTTATTCGAACGCATTTAAATCATATGAGTATCATAATTTAAATGTATTCTCCAGGAAGCAGTATTCTGAATATATATTTAGGAAAAGCAGATTCAATGGATATGAACTATGGGGAGCTTTTGTGGGTAAAAAATTAGCAGCTTATGCCGCTGCTGTGGTTATTGATGATGCAGTATTAATTGAAAGTGCTAAGTCTGATTATGAATTACAAATTCATTGTCCTAATAATGCCATATTTTACCAGATGACAAAACATTATTTATGTGAGAGAGGGAAATTATATATAACGAATGGCTCAAGGACTCTTTTACATCCGACTAATATAAATGACTTATTAATTCGAATGGGCTATAGGAAGATATTTTGTCGTCTGAAAGTGGAGCTTTCAGATTTTGCAAAAATAATTTTACATTCCGGAATTGATAAATGGATTAATTATATAAATCCAATTGATAAAATCTTTCCCGGAAAATTGGCTAAGCTTAAAAGTTTTCTAAACCTTGTCGAGATAAGTAAATCCTTTAATAAATAATTGATTTTTAATATGGATTCAAGTTGATTGAACCAGAAACTCTAAACTTAGAAATCAAGCAAATATATTTTATTTGATTGGTTCACTTTGAACACTTCTGAGCAAATGTAAACCTAGCTCGTAACCCAATGCTCTCCTGGTGTGTAGAAATATCTAATCTTTTATCATTCTTCTCAGAAACTAAATTCTTCGGAACTTTTGAATTTTTAGCAAATTTAGATCTTCATTTATATGTTAAATCAAAACTTTTAACATCAAGCAGATAACCTATATTTAATTACGCACAAATTACGCACTGAATGCGCTCTGTTCGCGTATAGAACGCACTTGAATCAGGATAATAAATATATTATTTTAGTTGTAAAAAAATGAGGTAGTTATGGCAATTCTTAATAATTCAATTGTACTACAAAATGCAACAGGAACAATCGGGAATTTTTATGTAAGAAAGTTCAGAGGGAAGAAAATTCTCGTAACCAGGAATCCAGTCCACCGGAAAAGTAAATCAGCGGCAGCTGTGAAAGGAAGAAATAATTTCAGTGCTGTTATTTCACTTGCTGTAGAAGCCAACAAGGTAACGGAAATAAAAGACATATGGAAAACGGCGAATGTAGAAGGATCGAGTCCTTTCCAGCGAATGATTAAAAATAATCTTAAGAGAGTTAATAATGGAGTATTAACACCTTCAAACATAATTACACCTGATGGTTTACCATTAACAATTAATTCTATTTCTGTAGAAAATAATATTTTGAAACTAGGATTTAATCTGCCATCAATTGTTAATATTCATTTCCCTGCTAATTTGTTCATATTATTCTTTTTCAACAAATATGACAGACCGGTATTTTCGATGAACTCCAAAATAGATGAACCTTCAGCAGACGGAACATACAATAAGAATATCACTATTAGTGAGCCGATCAAAAAAGCTTTTAAAGTCGATAGTAATCCAATTATTTATGTGGCGGCTGCCGGATCGACTTTACTTAAAAAGAAAGAATACTGGACAAAGACGGCAGCGATGCAGCTGTAGTTCCTGGTCAGAATTAAAAAGCGAAAAGTACATAGCAAAAAGTATGAAGATTTGGAATTTCATAAATGAAATTCCTACAAAATAGATGGGGATATCTTTTCCAAATTTCTTTTGAGTTAATTAGTAAAATTTATATTTTTACAATTCAAAAATTTGAAGGGCAGGTAGCTCAGTCGGTAGAGCAAAGGACTGAAAATCCTTGTGTCGGCGGTTCGATTCCGTCCCTGCCCACAAAATAGTCTCAGTAAAGATTGTGGTGAGACTTTTTTATTTCTACCAGTCAAGGGATACTTCCAATTTTCCGGGCACTCCAAGATTAGAAATTTTTGAAATAATTTAAGCAACTGTTGCTTTTTTCAACAAAAATCTTAATGTTTACGGGTAAATTAATTTATCAAGGGTGGGCAAATGGAAGTTGATTGTAACAATGAGAACTTTGGTAAGTGTGTTATTTGTGATTCATACGATAATTGTGTTCACAAATTTTACGTAGAAGAAGGACGGCATCAATATATAATCCCCCTATTGTTTTTTGTTGTTCTTTTTGCAGTGTATTATTTACTTTTATGAATATATTTCAAGCTCCTGGAATATATTGTCTTAACTGTTGAATATAATTTTCTACCCCGCCTTGTATATAACCTGTCTTTAGGATTCCCTGACCGTTTTTATCAAGCAATATGATTGTAGGAAAACCCTCAACTCCATACACACTGGCCAGTTGCTGATTATAATATTTCGTTGCGTTTGACTGTTCAATATTTCGTGGAAAATCAATCTTAACCAAGATTAGATTTTTCTTTGCAAAATTTTCAAATTCTTCTTTACTAAAAACTTCCTCATTTAATCTTTTACACCATTGACACCAGTCAGAACCGGTAAAATTAATCATAACAACTTTATTCTCTTTTTTTGCCAGAGTAAGAGCCTCATTGAGATCGGTTTTCCAGTTTAAATTATCTGTCGAGCCCTTTGTGCTGCAGCCGGTTATAACGAGTAAAAATATGACAGGCAGTAAGATTATTTTTTTCAATTTCATTCTTCCTTACAACTTTTTAGAATTTTCATTTAATTTGATGAATCAAATTATAATAGGATTCAATAATCTACACTAAAAATGAAGAAAAAAGAATGTCCTTCGTGTGCAATGGAAATCCCTTCTGATGCAAAAATCTGCCCTATCTGTGGTTATGAATTTCCTGCGGGTAGTAAATATTTGTCAATAGTTGTGGCGATACTTCTTATTTTATTATTGCTGTATTATTTCATTTGATGAATTCAATTATGTCATTATTTGAATAATCTTTCAGTCATATTTATATTTGCTAATAAACTTAGGACTGTTATGAAATCCAATATTATACTTCAAACGAATTTACCAAATTTGCAGCCCGTTAAACGCGGCAAAGTGCGTGACATCTATGATACCGGTGAATATTATCTGATTGTATCAACAGACAGACTCTCTGCATTCGATGTTATAATGCAGCAAGGGATTCCATACAAAGGCAGTGTCCTTACAAAGATCTCGGAATTCTGGTTTAATTTTTCAAAATCTATTATAGATAATCATCTCATCTCAACTTCGATAGATGATTTCCCCTCGCCATTCAATCGATACAACGAACAGCTTGAAGGAAGGACTATGCTTGTAAAAAAGGCTGAGGTAATACCGATTGAATGCATCGTCAGGGGTTATATATCCGGTTCTGGTTGGAATGATTATAAAGCTACGGGAAAGGTTTCAGGAATTCCATTGCCGGCAGGATTGGTTGAATCCGAAAAATTTCCGGAACCACTTTTTACACCGTCTACCAAAGCGGAAATCGGATTGCACGATGAAAATATATCAGTAGAGGAAGCATATAGAATAGCAGGGGAAGAAAATGTGAACAGAATTAAAGAAGCAGCCATTCAGATTTATAAATCGGCATCGGAGTATGCATCGGGGAGAGGAATTATTATTGCCGATACAAAAATGGAGTTTGGAATTATTGATGATAAAATAATTCTTGTTGATGAACTATTAACTCCTGATTCATCAAGGTTCTGGCCGGTAGAAAAATATGAAAAGGGAAGAGCGCAGGAAAGTTATGATAAACAATTTGTACGTGATTATCTGCTCTCTATTAAATTTAATAAGAAACCACCTGCACCAATTCTGCCGGATGAAATAATTACCAAGACAAGTGAAAAATATCTTGATGTAGTGTATAAATTAACCGGCAATACATTATTTTAATGATTAAACCTGCCGAAATAAAATTAAAGGGGAAAAGAAATTTATTTATTCTATGGGATAATAATTTTGAATCACTCATTCGATTGGATAAAATTAGATTCCATTGTCCCTGCAATACATGCCGTAAAGACAGATTTCGTCGTAGTCCGTATTACATACCAATGTATACTGAAAACCAAATAGCGGTTAAATCTTTGAATACGGTTGATAATTCCGCTATTAGAATTGAATGGAATGATGGACAAGTAACCGGTTCATTTAGATTTTCTTTCCTAAGGAAGCTTTCTTTAAAAAAAGCTGCAAAATAAATGGTACTGCCAAATCAATTAACCATATTAAGAATAATTTTGACTCCCGTTTTTCTGTTCTTTTTCCTTTCGGGATATCCGGTATTCAAATTAATCTCACTAGGAATTTATATTATAGCCGCTTTAACTGATTGGTATGATGGCTGGCTCGCAAGGAAATTTAATTACATAACCAATTGGGGTAAGTTCTGGGATCCAATGGCTGACAAAATCCTGACCTCAGCGGCATTCATTGGATTCGTAATCCTGCAAATAATTCCATTCTGGATGGTAGTGATTATTATAGCGCGTGACCTTATTATTACTTCACTCAGAGCTTATGCTGATTACAGGGACTTTTCATTTCCGACAAGTTATTATGCTAAATGGAAAACTTTTCTTCAGATGACCTTTCTTTATTATTTACTGATTGCATATGTCGGATTAAACAATTATCAGATACTTTCATTAAACAGCGATGTTTTTTTGTTCCTTATGAATGATAAATTTATATATATCATGATGCTCATAATTACAGCAATTACGCTTCACTCGGGGATCACTTATATCTATAACAACCGTTTACTTATAAAGGATCTCTTTAGTGAAGGAACTTAATTTTTTTGAGAAATTAATAGGTTCTGGTTTTTATACAGGATTTATTCCTTTTGCAAGCGGGACATTCGGAAGCCTGGCAGCATTAATTATTTATTATATCCCTGGATTTGAGAAACCGGAAATTATAATTCCGGTTACAATATTTTTTATTATTTACGGTATTTTTGTGGGTTCAAAATTTGAAAAGTTTTACGGCAAAGATCCTTCTGAATGCACTATAGATGAAATTGTAGGTACCTGGATCTCACTTTTATTTTTACCCAAGATCTGGTGGTTATCATTGGTTGTCTTTCTTCTTTGGCGAGCGTCAGATATTATAAAACCATTTCCTGCAAGAAAACTTGAAAGCCTTAATGGCGGACTCGGAATTATGATTGACGATATAATAAGCAGTATTTATGTTTTGTTAATTGTTCAGCTTTATATTAACCTTATAGGTTGATTCAGTATTATATTTTTTGAAAGAACAAAATGAATGCTCATATTTTAACAATCGGAGATGAAATTCTGATAGGGCAGGTCCTGAATACCAATGGCGCATTTATTGGTAAGGAGTTATCCGATAATAATATTAATGTAACGAAAACTTCAGTAGTTGGTGATAATGAAAATGATATCCTGCAGGAATTTAAAAGTGCACTGAGCAATAATGATCTTGTAATTTCAACCGGGGGATTGGGACCTACTCATGATGATATAACACGTAAATGTATCGTCGATTTTTTTGAAACAGAGCTGATTCAAAATGATGAAGTTCTGGAAGATATAAGATCAATGTTCAAAAAACGGGTAAGAAAAATGACGAAAGTGAATGAGGGGCAGGCACTGGTACCTAAAATTGCTGAGGTAATAAGGAATTCTATGGGTACTGCACCCGGTTTCTGGATTGAAAGAGAAAATAAAATATTTGTTGCTATGCCCGGAGTTCCTTTCGAAATGATTGAGATGATGCATTCTTATGTAATTCCTAAATTGACCGAAAGAATGGCAAAAGCTGAGACTATTGTTCTCAGAAAAACGCTGCTGACAACCGGAATTCCTGAATCAACATTATTTGAAAAGCTCGGAGATCTGAATGAAATTCTTGGTGATGCTAAATTAGCATTCCTTCCAAGCCAGTTTGGTGTAAAACTCAGGATAACAGTGGAGGCGGGTTCTCAGGATGAGGCCTCCAATAAAATAAGTGAAGTTGAACAGAAGATCAGAAGCAAAGCAGGCCGTTTTATTTTTGGTAAGGAAGAAGAGCTGCTTGAAGAGGTGATCGGGAGAATATTAAAAGAAAGAGGACTTACCTTGGCTGTTGCAGAATCATGCACCGGCGGGCTAATTTCAAATATGTTGACTAATATCAGCGGCAGCAGTACATATTTCGAAAGAGGTGTAGTTTCGTATAGTAATGCCGCTAAAGTCGAAATTCTTAAAGTAAATGAAGATACAATAGTTCAAAATGGTGCTGTAAGCATTGAAGTTGCAAGGCAGATGGCCGAAGGTGTGAAATCAATAAGCGGAACGGATCTTGGCTTATCTGCAACAGGAATTATGGGACCTACAGGTGCCACTGCAGATAAACCTGTGGGACTCGTTTACATTGGTATTTGTGATGAAAAAGTCTGCACAGCTAAAGAATTTCGATTTGGAGATGACAGATTATTGAATAAGGAGAGAACAGCGCAGGCAGCCCTGGATATGCTGCGAAGACATTTACTTGGAATTGGTGATGACTAGATTATTTATTGCCCTGGAAATTCCTAAGGAAATCAGACAAAAAATATCAGAATTGAAAGAGGAAGCTGTACCTGATTCCGGAGATTTAAAATGGGAACCAACAGAGAAAATTCATCTCACAATAAAATTTATTGGTGATGTTAAAGATGAATTGGTAAATCCTATCATAGATTCTATGGTTTTTCTTGGCCAATATGAAAAGATTAAATGCAGATTGACAAAATTTGGATTCTTCTCAAAACACGGTATTCCACAAATTTTGTGGATTGGATTGTGGGTGGATTCAATTTTATATAATATTTTAGAGCAATTAAATTCTAATCTTGTTAAATTTGGCGTGTCTGTTGAGGAAAGAAAATTTAAACCTCACGTGACATTGCTAAGAATAAAAAAGAGGTTCCCGGAAAAGTGGGTTACAGATTTTAATAGTTTTATTATTCCGGAAATAGATTTTATTTCAGATAATATAATGCTCATAAAAAGCGAATTGTTACCTGAATCATCCAAATACACAGTACTAAAAAAGTTTAATTTAAAATGATGGAGGAAAAATGAGTACAGACAGGGAGCAAAAACTTAAAATAATAGAAGATGCAATAACGAGTATCGAAAGAACTTATGGCAAGGGTTCTATAATGAAGCTTGGCGATGGTGTAATCAACCCGGTTGAATCTATACCAACAGGAGCTTTGTCATTGGATCATGCTCTCGGCATAGGGGGGATTCCGCGCGGCAGGGTTACCGAAGTATACGGTCCTGAATCAAGCGGCAAAACAACCTTATGTCTTCACATTATTGCAGAAGCTCAGAAGATGGGGGGACTTGCAGCATTTATAGATGCCGAACACGCTCTTGATGTTAATTATGCAAAGCGTCTTGGCGTAGATACCGCTAACCTACTTCTTTCACAGCCTGATTTCGGAGAGCAGGCTCTTGAAATTACCGATACACTTGTACGCAGCAATGCACTTGATATCATCGTCATCGATTCTGTTGCAGCTTTAGTTCCGCGTTCGGAAATTGAGGGAGAAATGGGTGATGCAACCATGGCAGTGCAAGCCAGACTAATGTCACAGGCATTGCGCAAACTTACCGGGGCAATCTCTAAATCAAAAACTGCAGTCGTTTTTATTAATCAGTTGAGAAGTAAAATCGGAGTGATGTTTGGAAACCCTGAAACAACAACCGGTGGCAATGCACTAAAATTTTATGCTTCTCTCAGATTGGATATAAGAAGGATAGCTGCAATTAAGGAAGGTTCGGAGGTTATAGGGAACAGGACAAAAGTGAAAATTGTTAAGAGTAAGGTCGCTCCTCCTTTTAAGGAAGTCGAGTTTGATATATTATACAATGAAGGAATCAGCAAAACAGGTGATCTGCTTGATCTTGCTGCTAATATGGGTATTGTCAAAAAGAGTGGTGCCTGGTTTACTTTTGAGGAGGATCGGTTCCAGGGAAGAGAACAATTTCGCCAGAAGTTGATTGAATCAAAAGAACTTTATATGAAGCTTGAAACACAGGTGAAAGAGAAACTGAATATAAAACCTCAAAAAATGGAAGAGGAAACCGGAAACGGTAAAGATAAATTAGCAGGTAAGGAAAAGAAAATTT
Organism: Ignavibacteriaceae bacterium; assembly: GCA_035456745.1. Classification (GTDB taxonomy): domain Bacteria; phylum Bacteroidota; class Ignavibacteria; order Ignavibacteriales; family Ignavibacteriaceae; genus DATFVA01. Next base: position 729 of record DATICR010000531.1, on the reverse strand, counting down.
CGAAATAGGAAATGAAGATCGAAAGAGTTGTAAAGAAAGATGATGAGAATGTTATAATATATCTTGACAATCAGGAAAAGCTTTTTCTTTCATACGAAGTATTCTTAAAAAACCGTCTTAAAAAGGATATGGAAATAACCGAAGACGGTTTTTCTTTTTTGGTCAGGGAGAATCAAAAATATTTTATCAGGAAGAAAGCTTTTAATCTCCTCGGAAGAAGACTTCATTCTTGTAAGGAACTGAGGATGAAATTACTCAGAAATAAATATGATTCAACTCTTGTTGACAGTGTGCTTGAGTACCTTAAAGAAAAAAATCTGCTTAATGATTATGAATTCGGGAAACAATATGCAGGGGAAAAAATAAGGACAAAAGCCTGGGGCAGAAATAAAATAATATCAGAATTATTTAAGAAAGGATTATCCCGAGGAATAATCGATGAAATCTTAAATGAAGAGAACTTAAATTATACAGATAATGCATTCACAATTGCCGAAAAGAAGTTAAAAATTCTGTCAAAAAGAGATTACGATGGCCGCCAGCTCTCATCAAAGCTGTATACTTTCCTCTCTTCAAAAGGATATGATTATGACACGATTACTGAGGTTGTAAAACGTTTGTTACAAGATGATGAATCATCTGATTTTTGATTTCAGGGATTTAATCACTTCAGAAATTTCCGGGGTTGAAATTTTCTCTGCTGCTTCATCTACGTTAAACCATTTCCTT
>DATICR010000530.1:0-2314 GCA_035456745.1 Ignavibacteriaceae bacterium | reverse complement strand
AGGATCTATTGCGCGATCAAGCAAAATCAATTTTCCCGGATAAGGATAGATTGACTGATCAGGCAGAATCAAAGTAAAAAGTGAATCTTTTAATACAGATTTATTGTGAAGGAGTTCATTGAATTTACTAATTGAGGTTTCATCCACAGCGAAATCCGCACTCATCGGGTTATCAGACGATATTGTATTCATCAGCGTCTGACCGGTTGTTACTGCAGAGCCTAATTTCACTTTTGAAATTCCAATAGTACCATCGAACGGAGCATAAATAATTGAATGGCGCAGGTTAAAATCTTCAGCATTTAAATTACTTTCTGCTGCCTGCAGATCGGCTTCAGCATGTTCCAATGTCTGTACAGCTATGGCATCACTTTTTGCCAGTTCCTTATATCTGTCATAATCCTGTTTTGCTTTTTCATAATTAGCTTTTGCAACATCATATGCAGCTTTGTATTGTTCCTGTTCTATAGCATACAATTTCATTCCTTTTTTAACGTGCTGTCCGTCCTGAAAATAAATATCAGTTAAATACCCCGATACTTCAGGTCTTATCTCCACTTCATTCAGAGCAACAACGGTTCCCGGAAATTCTGTATAATAACTTGCGTTTTCTGTTGAAGCCGTATATAGAGTTACAGGGGTTGGTGGAAACTGAGGCAGATCTTTTTTGTCTCCGCTGCATGACATAAATAAAGCAGAAACAAAAACCGCAAATAACATTAAATATTTTTTATTTTTCATATTTAATAACTTTTATTAAACTTCATTGCAATTTTGCAGTTCAGAATTCCCACGACATTTTTCCAATTATTCCGATCCAACTCTTCCATTGCTCCGTCACATTCCTTAATATTTTATTTCCCCCAATGCTTTCCGAACATCAATTTTACTGCTCAAAACCTGATAAAGCGCATTGATATAATTTACTTCTGTTTCCTTCAGATCAGTTTCGGATGTAATGACATCAAGATAAGTTTTAATGCCTGATTTATATTGAAGTTGAATAATATTATATACATCTTCAGCAAGCTTCAAATTTTCTTTCTGTGCGAGATAATTGGCAAGGTTACTCTTATAATCCGCCATAGCATTCGTATATTCTCTGGATATAGAGTTCTTTACGGCGGCAGCTTCAAAATCATATTGGTCAACTTCCAGATTAGCCTGCTCAATCTCGTGAATTCTTTTTGTCCCTTCAAAAATTGGAAAGTTTAACTGAAGACCGACAAATGAGCCAGGGAAATTTTGATTATAGAGTAAAGACAGGTCATCATTCAGAAAATTAAAATTGTAAGCTCCGAAGGCTGAAAGAGAGGGAATAAAACTCCACTCATAATAATGAAGATTTGCTACCTGAAGATTTCGTTCAGTCTGAAGCAGTTTATATTCAATCCTATCATTATAATTTACTGTCCGGGTAGTATCAATATAAATATCATTTTCCATTTGAGAATGATCATAAACCAATTGTAATTCACCTCCCGGCGGATATCCCATCAGTTCTTTTAAGGCTGCAATGCCGGATTTTAATAACTCTTCATCATGCTTCTTCTCAGCCCTGGAATTATTTAAAGCAATAGTAGCTCTCATATAATCCGTTTTATCCACCACACCATTTTTATATTGACTATAAGTATCCTTCTCGCTAAGCTCCAGGCGGGTGATATCTTCATTGATAAGTTCGATTTGTTCTTCAGCTAGCAGTGTCAGATAGAATGCTTTGCTAACACTGACCACGGTATTTATTTCATTTTCTGCCGTCGTTTCTTTTGCCTGATTTCTGACGTCACCTGCGCTGCTCGCCGCAAGAAGTACATCCCGGTTAAAAATTGTCTGGCTTACATTAAACTGTGCGCTTGATGTATTAAAAACACCCAAACGAACAGTTTTTCCCTGGAAGACTGATGTTTGAAGTTTATAATTATGCTGAAAAGTGAAATTAAAGTTTAACTGCGGAAACCAATCGGCAATTTTACTGTTAATTTCCTGATCAACAATCTTTTCATTATTCACAGACTGCTGTACTGCCGGCTGATGTTCAATTGCATATTGCACACAATTTTGAAGGGTAGCATTTTGTAAAATTGAATCCTGAGAAATGTTTGCCTGGGAGAAAATTTTAATCGAGGAAATAATAATTATTTGAATAACAGGAACTACTCTACGGTACATTTATATTTATTTAATAATAAAAAATATTTATTAAAAAATTAACCTAAGTGGAATATTCTTTTCGGGGTTTGACGTAAATCAAACATTTTTAAATTTTTGAACTCCAGAATAATGGATTAACGATTTATAAAGGTAAAAATCC
>DATICR010000529.1:0-4149 GCA_035456745.1 Ignavibacteriaceae bacterium | reverse complement strand
ATTTGAAGCGTTTAGTTGTTAAACAGAAGCCAAATAAATATTTACCCCCTTCATAACCATTCCAAAATGGAAAGATATATTTTCAAAACGGAAGGGTATTTTTGAAAATTGCATTCAATCCGGTTAAAAAAAGACACCCCTCTTTATAGCACAGATATTGTCTGCTATATTAAAAAAAATCTGACTATGAAAACTCAAAAACAAATAACCGGCTTATCAATAGAAAAGCAGTACTTCTTTTCAACAGTTATATTGTTTTTCTTTATTACATTATTATACACTATTCAGGACACAATTGGTTATGAAACAGTCTCACTAATTCTTCTGCTTATTATTTTTCTGCTTCCTCTTTTTCACTTCAGCAGAGGACCAATAATTTTATCTGCTGTAATCAGTGCGCTTGCCTGGGATTATTATTTTATACCGCCTCATTTTACCATGCATATAGCTAAAACAGAAGACACTGTTATGCTGTTTATGTTTTTTATAGTTGCAGTGACGAACGGAGTTTTAATCTCAAAGCTTAATGTTCAGAAAAATAAAATGGTCAGTAAGGAAAGGAAATTAAATTCCCTATACCAGCTGATAAAAGAATTGTCAGACACCAACAATATGGATGAATTATTAAGCAAAGCTGTTCAGCAAATTCTTAAGGTTTTCGGAGTAGAGTCAATTATATTTTTTCCTGAAAACAATCAGAAGCTTAACAGAATGCCGCATCCATCTTCTAATTTTGAACCTGACGAAATGGAATACCTGGCTGCACAGGCCTCATTTAAAGGCAAAACCAAAAGCGGAAGGAACACCGATATCGTTGGTAATGCCAATGCTGAATACTTCCCGTTTTTTAATAAATCCGGAAATGTAGTTTGTATTTTAGGGGTCATAATTAATGAAGAGCTGAAATTAAACTTTGCAGAAATGAAATTTCTCATGGATTTTATTAACGAAATAAGTCCATTTGTTCAAAAATATTCAAATTACAGTGTTGCAGAAAATAGATAATTATTCTATTCCGTATGACTGAAGTTTCCTGTATAATGTAGTCAAACCGATTCCAAGGATTTCTGCAGCTTTTGTTTTATTTCCGCCGGTATCTTTTAGTACTGAAAGAATGTGAGACTTTTCAATCTCCTCCAGATTTTTTGATACGGGTGAATAAATATTCTCATTCGAAAATAAAATTTCTTTGGGCAGAAGGTTAACATCAAGATTTTTACTCTCCGATAAAATTACCGCTCTTTCTATTATATTTCTTAATTCCCTGATGTTACCGGGAAAATTATAATTCTGAAGAGCTGAAATAAAACCTGGAGATACATTTGCAATAATCCTGTTTAGTTTACGGGAATAAAATTCTATAAAATATTCTGCAAGCTCCTTTATATCTTCCTTGCGTTCTCTTAATGGCGGGATTTCTAATTTTACCACAGAGATACGGTAAAAAAGATCATCTCTGAAATTCCCCTTTTTAATTTCATCCTCAAGGTTCCGGTTAGTGGCTGCAATTATTCTTACATCAACCTTTGTTGTTTTTGTATCCCCTGCTTTTATGAAACTGTTTGATTCAATTGCCCTCAGGAATTTTGCCTGAAGTGAAATGTCAAGTTCACCGATTTCATCAAGGAAAAGCGTCCCGTTGTCAGCTTCTTCAAATAATCCTTTCTTGTTTTTATTTGCACCGGTAAAAGCTCCGGCAATATAACCGAACATTTCTGACTCAAGAAGATCTTTTGAAAAAGCACTGCAATTTATTGCCACAAACTGATTCTTCTTCCTCCTGCCTGCATAATGAATTGCCTGTGCGAAAATTTCTTTTCCGGTTCCTGTTTCACCAATGAGCAGGACGGGTGTATCTGTATCTGCTACTTTCCCGGCTATGTCCAATGCATGCCTGATTGCAGTCGAGTTACCTGTAATATTATCGAAACTAAATTTTTCACCTACCTGTTTTTCGAGGTGCTCGATACGCCGGTGCATCATGGCTTTTTCCATGGCACTTTTAACTACCGGGACAATCTTATTATCCTCATCTCCTTTGGTGATATAATCAAAGGCCCCGTCTTTTATCGCTTTAACACCATCTTCGATAGTCCCATAAGCTGTTAAAACAATAACTTCACTGAATGGATTTATTTTTTTTATTTCTCCAAGGAGACTCAATCCATCAGCATCCGGTAATCTGACATCTGTAATCACAAGAGCATGCTCTTCCCTTTTAAATAAATATAAACCCTCTCTGGCTGTGGCTGCAATATCTGTATTGTACCCTTCAAGAGATAGCAGTCTTGCCAGCAAACTGCTCAGCTCTTTTTCATCATCAATTATTAATATATTGTTAATCATTATAAATGATTCAATGATTTAACGAAAATGATTTCTTTCTGAATTTTAATAGTAAAAATTACATTTAATCACGCAAAGGAGCAAAATAATATAAGTGCGGTCACCTTTAACAATTACCGTATACTATATATTTATTAGAAGAATCGCGTATGATCATCTGTTGAATTTTTAATCATGTCTGTTAGTCAAATGAAGGAGGGTACTATGTTATATAATATGCTGGCACGGTTGAAAAGTCTGGGTTATTATTTATTGATAATTATCGTTACTACAATAAATGTTTTATTATACAACTGGTGATTAAACAAAAGTATTTTCTGATTAAATAATTATTAATGAAAGTTCATTATAAATGAAGTTATTTCTTTATACATTGTCTTTTATATTCGCGTCCGCCGGGATTGATTACTGTCAGCCGGTTACCTGGACAGCTCAGCAAAGTCCAACAGCACAGAACCTTTACGGCATTGCATTCATTGATTCAAGCACCTGGGTTGCAGTGGGGAATGACGGTATAATTTTACGAAGTACGGACGGCGGAACAAGCTGGTCTTTGGTTTCCAGTCCTTCAAATGATCAACTCCGCAGCGTAACTTTCCTTGGCAGCGTTGGATTGGCTGTCGGAATTTCGGGACGTGTTTTACGCTCAACTGATAGCGGTTTGAACTGGATTGAAGAAACCCGACCTACAACAAGAAATCTTTACTCTGTTTCAATCAGCAGCATTATGGCAGTAATTACAGGTGAAGAGGGAACTATTCTTGTTTCTTATGACGGCGGATTAACCTGGACTTCACATACTGCAGGTACAGCATCAATTCTGTTTGGTGTATCGGTGAATGACTCAACTGCTGTTGGTGTCGGGGGACAGGGTGCTGTTGTAATGTCGGTTGACGGCGGAACAGGCTGGGGATTGACAATATTGGGACAGAATATTTTCTTCTATAGCACATCTTTCATTAACGGCTCAACAGGCTGGGCTGTCGGCTCCTCTTTGGCTACGGGCAATGTTATTATCCACAGCACTGATTATGGATTTGTCTGGAGTGCACAATCAGCACCCACAACGGAACAATTATTTGGTGTTTCATTTGCTTCTTTAACAACCGGCTTTGCAGTAGGAACCGGCGGAGCAATAATTTATACTACAAATGGCGGGATTACGTGGTTAAATTCGGTTAGCGGAACTTTTCAAACATTAAGTGCAGTGGCATTTATCGATACAATAAGAGGGATTGCTGTCGGAGACGGTGGCACCATTCTTAAATCCTCAGCAGGCGGTCCAGTGAAAGTTGTTGAGGAAAGGAATCCTCAGCCGTATAATTTTTCGCTGGAACAGAATTACCCTAATCCTTTTAATCCCTCAACACAAATTAATTACAGCATTCCTGAAGATGGATTTGTTAGTCTCAAATTATACAATCTCCTCGGAAAGGAGATCGCTGAACCTGTTAATGGGATTGTTAAAGCCGGAAAACACCGGTTTACATTTAATGCTTCATCTCTGCCAAGCGGCGTCTACTTGTACAGGTTAGAAACAAATAACAAAGTAATGGTTAAAAAGATGATGCTCATTAAATAAAATGGCACCTGGAATTATTTCAGCAAGGCGAACAGCTCCTCAAGGAAATTTCTGTCACGGTTAAGATTTTGTCAGACCATGGTTGTTGTTAAACATATTTTATAATTTCGACTTTTTCCATCGTTATTAAACCTCCGCTGCCGGATTCCTCGAAGATATCGTGAATTACCGGAAGGAAATTTTGTACTTTTTCCTCTTCATCCACTATTTCTATCAGAATA
>DATICR010000528.1:0-3104 GCA_035456745.1 Ignavibacteriaceae bacterium | reverse complement strand
TAAGCATTTTTTCCTGATCCCCCACAGAAAGTGATTTATTTAACTTTACTTCATATTCCCTGGGTATTTTATTTCCGGGGTGCGTCAATTGCTGTGCAAAATCCCCGTCATTAGTAAGAAATAAAACACCAGTTGTATCGTAATCTAACCTTCCGACAGGATAAATTCTCTCATTTGTCCTTATCAGATCAACTACGGTTTTACGATCTTTTTCATCGTTAGTTGTGGTTACCACTCCTCTGGGTTTATTAAGCAGATAATATTGATGTTTACGGTTTTTAATCCTTTCCCCATCGAGGGTAATCTTATCATGCTCAGGATTAACATTATATGCCAGATCAGTTACTGTTTTTTTATTTACACTGATTCTGCCCTGCAATATTAATTCTTCTGCTTTTCTTCTTGAAGTAATACCGCTTTCGGCAATGAATTTATTCAGTCTCATCGTTCCCCGGTTCTTCCTCACCCGATTCATTTTCAGAAGATTCTTCTATAATATTCATCATAATTTTTCTTTTTTGTTCAATAAAATCTTCATCCTGCATTATCTCATCTATTTCTCTTGGTTTCGGCAGATCTGTAATTTTATTTAATGCAAAATATTTAAGGAACTCATCAGTTGTTCCATAAAGTAAGGGGCGGCCGATACTTTCAGCTCTACCGGTTATTGTAATTAATTTTTTCTCCAGAAGGGTGCTCAGTATATAATCCGAATTAACTCCACGAATTGTTTCTAATTCCGGTTTGGTCACAGGTTGCTTGTATGCTATAATAGCAAGTGTTTCAAGTGCTGCCTGGCTCAATCTTCTTTTGCTTTTTTCTGAAGAAAGAAAACCGATATATTTTGCATATTCTTTATCGCTGGCAAAGAGATATCCGTTTGCTATGTTAATGATTCTAAACGAGATATTATTCTCTTCATATTTTTTATTTAAAGTGCTGATACAATACTCAATGTCCGAAGAAGAAATCTGAATATCTTCACCATCGATACTCTTGATGGATTTTATTATTTCGCCTGCATCAATCGGTTCATCCGATGAAAAAATCAAAGCTTCTATTACTGAATTATAAATTTGTTCCATTAGTTTTTTTTATAATAACAAAATCATTATATGATGAAGATTCTTTTATAGCAATCCTGCCCATTTTGGTCAATTCAAGCAATGCAATAAAAGTAACAACAATCCTGATTTTTTCTTTCATCCCTTCAACAAGAGAAAGAAAATGAAGTTCACCAAAATCATTCAGTTTATCAAATATATACTGCATCTGTTGATCGATGGTCACATTTACTTTTACAATATTATGAACCGGAACTTCCTTTAACCCCTCAATCACTTTCTTAAAAGCTTTAGTAAGATCAAAAATAGTTATATTCTTAAGAAGAATATCATATTCTGCGGGTGCTTCTTTTTCATCGGCACTAAAGTTTCCGCGGAAATTCAGTTTTCTTTGTTCCGATTCCAGCAGCGAAAGCTCTTCTGCCATTTCCTTATATCGTTTATATTCCAGTAAAGCCCGAACAAGTTCGTCACGGGGATCAATTTCTTCACCTTTTTCATTTATCTCACGTGGCAGCAACATTCTTACTTTAATGTGCATTAATGTAGATGCCATTAAGATGAAATCCCCTGCTACCTCCAGATCGAGATCTTTAATAAGATTCACATATTCAAGAAATTCTTTTGTGATATGTGAGATAGGAATATCATATATATTCAATTCATCTCTTTTAATGAAAAAGAGAAGCAGATCCAACGGCCCTTCGAAATGATCTAGTTTTATTTTATACACTGTTAACCCAACTTCATTTTTTCATGAACTTCTTCCATTGTCTGCTTTGCAATTTTCCCCGCTCTCTCCTCACCATCATGTAAAATATCTTTAACTTCATCAATATGTTTTTCGTAAAATCTTCTTTTTTCCCTTACCGGCTCAAAGAACTTAGAAATTTTTGAAGCACAGTTCATTTTGCAATCGAGACAACCTAAAGCTCCTGATCGGCAGCCGGTCTCTATTTCAGTAATTTCAGTCTTATTAAATTTCTTGTGATAGGCAAAGATGAGACAAATATCCGGATTACCCGGATCTCCTTTTCTTACCTTAAGCGGATCAGTAACTGCTTTTTTCAATTGAGCACGGATTATTTCCGGTTCATCTGATAAAAGAATTGTATTACCCAGTGACTTACTCATTTTAGCATTACCGTCTATGCCTGGTAATCTTGCAAAATTGGTCAATAAAGGTTCGGGTTCAGGGAAAACATTCCCATACTGATTGTTAAATCTTCTTGCAATCTCTCTCGATATTTCTACGTGTGGCACCTGATCTTCACCAACAGGCACATAGTTTCCCTTATAAAGCAGAATATCAGCAGCCTGTAAAACAGGATAACCCAAGTGACCATAGATAATTTTATCAATTTTTAAATCTCTTGCCTGCTCCTTTACAGTAGGGTTCCGCTCAAGACGATTAACAGTGACCAGCATACCAAGTATTAAATTTAGTTCAGTGTGTTCTTTTATCCGTGATTGTCTGAACATTGGACTTTTTTGGGGATCTAAACCGCTGGCAAGCCAATCAATCAACATCTGTATTGAATTTTCGTAAATATCTTCAGTCTCAAGATTTGTAGTTAAAACATGATAATCAGCAATGAGGTGAAAATTCTGGTATTCATCCTGCAGCTTTACCCAATTCTCCAGAGCACCAACATAATGACCTATATGTAGTTTCCCTGTGGGACGCATACCGCTAAGTATTCTTTTTTTATTCATAACAGTGGAAATATTTCTGGTTTAACTTATAAAAATAACAATAATGAGATAAAGAAACCCGGGGATTCTCTATATTTATGAAAGGTAAAGATAGGGCTTCCAGTTTTCATCAAGTTTACCAACTACATTTTTGATAAACATAATATGACTTGGTTTAAATGGTCGATTTGTCAAAAGCATATTTGCCTCTTCCGGGGTTCGATCGCCTTTCTTGTTATTACAAAGCGTGCATGCACAAACAAGATTTTCCCATGAATCTGATCCCCCTCTTGCCCGAGGAATAACATGGTCAATTGTTAACGGAAGATCACCTCTTCCGCAATA
>DATICR010000527.1:0-7390 GCA_035456745.1 Ignavibacteriaceae bacterium | reverse complement strand
AAGGAAATTTTATTGAAGGGTACTATATAGTCGGTCTCCTTGCAAAGTCCATTCTTAAAAAACATCAGGGTTCAAGGATAGTGCATGATCCCCGCCTTATCTGGAATACAATAGATATTGTTAAACAAAGCGGCGGCGAACCTGTAGTCTCAAAGAGCGGGCATGCTTTCATCAAACAGAAAATGAGAGAAGTGAATGCTGTTTATGGTGGTGAAATGTCGGCTCATCATTATTTCAGAGAAAATGCTTATTCGGACAGCGGGATGATCCCTTTTCTGCTGGTAATGCAATTAATGTCTGAGGAGAAGAAACCATTGTCTGCTTTAGTCGAAGAAATGATCGAAGCTTATCCGTGTTCAGGAGAAATAAATACCGAGATAGAAAATCCAAAGGAAAAGCTAAATGAAGTCGAAAAAAAATATTCGGGAGGTAAAAAGGATTATCTCGATGGATTAAGTGTAGAATATGATAACTGGAGATTCAACCTTAGAATGTCTAATACTGAACCAATAATAAGACTGAATGTCGAAAGCAGGGGTGACAGGAAACTTATGGAGGAAAAAACAAATGAACTACTTAGAGTCATTAGAGGTAAATCATAATTTTAAAAACTTAATCAGGATTCTTCAACGTTAGACATTCAAATTCATTGGTGACAATTTATAATCATTTTATTATTGAACGAATAATCTAAGAGAGTTTTTTTGCCTGTGCTTTTGCGCTTGCTATGGAATGGCTCCTTTTAATATTTGATTGATTTTTTGTCTGCTCAGCCAGGATTGAAAAATATTTGTGAAGGGCATCAAGCTGTTCTTCGGTCAGGCTTTCAATATCTATCAAACTATTGCTTGCCCCTTTTGTAGCAGCAATCAGTTCATTCAACTTCAACTGCAAAGCTATCGAATCTTTATTCTGTGAACGCTGAATCAAAAAAACCATTAGAAATGTTATTATAGTCGTTCCTGTATTTATAATCAACTGCCACGTATCCGAATAATGAAATACCGGCCCTGTAATCAGCCAGATAATTATCAGACAAAATGCCGATCCGAATGCAATACTGCTACCTGCAAAGTGTGTTATAAGTGATGAAAATCTATCAAACAGTCTATTTATTTTTAAATTCATATATGGTTTAATATTATGATTAAAATACTAACGTAATATATTCCCGTATATAATTTTATTTTGTGATAAGATGTCTGATACTTAAGTATTAATATCTGATATTGGTTGAGGTCACTTTTTTTAGTTAGTGAGTTTGATCCAACTGCTGAATTGATTACAGTTTACCGACGCATGTATCTCAAACAACAAACAATCGGCAAATAAAATAATTATATTTTCACTTCGATCTTAAAAGGCACCCTTAGCTTTTCCCATTCAAGATTTATTGTAGCGCCTGAATCACTTGTTTTTGTAATATCATATTTCAGCCATTCAGTGAAATCTGATTTTTCGGGTTTTACAGTGATTCTTAGTGCATCTTCCGCTTCATTATATTCGAATGCTCCCCACTGATCTGCAACTTTATTAAATATTATTGTCCAGTTGTCTTTACTGGGAATAATAAAAAAGCTATAGGAACCTGCAGGCAGTTTTTTCCCTTCGATCATAACATCAGTACTAAAGGTAAACTTTGTTGCTTCATTAGCTCCTGCACGCCATACTTTATCATAAGGAACCAGACTGCCCCATATTTTTCTTCCTTTAACCCCGGGACGTCCATAGGAAATTGTGACTTCTGTAAATCCAACAGTCTGTGATAATGAAGCTTTGGGACTGAGTCTCACCTTTTCTTCCTTCTGCTGTGCATATAAAGCCGTAAATAAAAAGCTAAAAAATAATGCTAATCCAAAAGCAATTATTCCATAATTTTTACTAAATGGCATAAAGTAACTCCTGATTTCTTTCTTAAATATTAATATTGATTAAACTTAATTTATAAAAATGATCCAATTTCACCAACTGATTTAATTTAAAGACCGAAAAGCACATAAAAGTTTAGCGAAATCATCTTCATTGTTATAAAAATGGGGAGAAATTCTCACAGTTCCTTCTCTTACAGCTGCTTCAATTTTCCTATCCTTAAGAATTTCAAGAATTGACCAGGCCTCAGGGTGTTTGAAAGAAACAATACCTGATAAATATCTTTTATCAAGCTTTCTAAGGTATGGTTTAATATTCAGCTTCTGTAATTCGTTCAAAAGGAATTCTGAATTGGAGATAACTCTCTCTTCTACTTCTTTAAAACCAAAATCCCTGAATAATTTAAGTGCAGCATTCAAAGCAAAAACACCAACTGTAGAAATTGTGCCAGGTTGAAATCTTTCTGCTGAATTTTTCAGTATTAATTTATAATCAAGCATCTCCCAGGCATTTTTTACTCCCAGCCATCCAACATAAGCAGGTTCCAGAGTATCAAAAAGTTTATCAGAAAAATAATATATTGCAAGGCCCTGCAAAGCAAGGAGCCACTTTTGAGTTCCGCAGGACATAAAATCGATTTTATTTTTCTGAACATCAAGATTGAGTGCCCCGAGTCCCTGAATTGCATCAACGCTAAGATATATATTATTCTGACTGCAGATTTCTCCGAGAAGCCCGAGATCAATTCTGTATCCTGACAGAAACTGCACCATACTAACCGAAACCAGTCTAGTATTTTTCGTCATTCGTTCAATTATATCCTCAGCACTTACAACACCATCGTGTGATTTTACAAATATTACATTAACACCCTGCTTTCTAAGATTGAGAAACGGATAAACATTAGCCGGAAACTCGATATCATTCAGGATTATTTCATCCCCTTTATTCCATTTTAAACCCTGGGCAATAAGATTCATTCCGTTGGTAGTATTATCACCAAAGGCAATTCTTTTAATGTCAGCGTTAAGCAATGAAGCAATAATTTCTTTAGTTTCATCTGTTATTTTTACAAATCCAGTATAGTCATCAATACTTTCTTCACTCTTGCTCAGAAAGAATTCATTCATAACTTCGAGCACTTTCTGTGACAAGGGACCTGTGGCTGCGTGGTTCAAGTAAGTAATTCCCTTATTTATATGCGGAAAATATTCTCTTACTTCTTTTAGATCCATAATTTCAGTCTTCCAAAAATTCATAATTCGGTTCGTTAATAATAACAATTAATAATATATCTCTGCAAACACAATTATACAATTTAGACAATTAAAATGTAGCACGTGTTTAATTTTATGGTTTTTTGAGGAGTGCATGAGAGATATTTTTTGAAATTCAAATCAATAATCTTTAAGTTTTTATTATTATTATTTGAAATTATCAACCTCAAAGAAAACAGGCATAAAAATGGCAAATCAAAAACCCACAAAACATCAAGAACTTAAGCCAGATGATTTACGATGGAATTGCGATCCGAAAATTTTAGAATTTGATTCGACAGTAGACCTTTTACCAATGGAAGGTATCATTGGTCAGGAGAGAGCATTAAAAGCTATAAGATTGGGAGTGGATTTAAGGAGTCCCGGATATAATATTTATATAGCAGGATTATCAGGATCAGGTAAAGCAACGACTGTAAAGAAAATGCTTGAAAGAATTAGTTCAAATTGTCCTCCCTTATTCGATTATGCATATGTAAATAATTTTAAAGATCCTGACATGCCTATTTTATTAATTTTTCCTATAGGCAAGGCGAAGCAATTCAGGCAGGAACTCAGTAGTGCAATCCAGATATTAAAGAACAGAATTCCTCAGACTCTTGACAGTGACATGTTTACCGAAAGAAAAAAGAAAGTAGTGCAGCAGTATAATGATAAAGAACAGAAACTGATGAATGATTTCGACAAGAAATTAAAAGCCGAGAATTTTACCCTGGTACAAATTAAAGTAGGAGAAGGAGTAAGACCTGATATCTATCCCCTAATCGAAGGTAAGCCTGTACCAATTTATCAGCTGGATGAAAAATTAAACGAAGGTAAAATTACGAAAGAGGAAATTCAGGAAATTATAAATAGGTATAATGAACTCCAGCAGGACCTGAAGGCAATATTCAAGGAAGGTTTGAGGATCAGTCAGAATTTTGAAGAAAAAATATTTACAATTGAAAGATCTGCTGTAGAGATGGTTGTTAAAAGCGTAATGGATAATATCCGGGAAAAGTATGATAATGAAAAAGTGATTGATTTTATTAACCAGGTTGAAGATAATATAATGAATAATATCCAGGTATTTAAAGGTATTAAACCTCAGGGAGCTGTAACACCGGAAGGATTTGAAATAGATTATTTTAAGGAATATGATGTAAATATTATTCTTGATAACAGTGATACAATTAATTGTCCGGTCATAATTGAGACATCGCCGAGTTTTATAAACCTGTTCGGAACCATTGAAAAAGTCAGTGACGGCAGAGGGGGCTGGTATACAGACTTCACCAAGATAAAAGCAGGATCGGTGCTCAAAGCTAACGGCGGATATCTTGTTCTTAATGTTCTTCATCTGTTTGAGGAACCCGGAGTATGGAGAACCTTAAAAAGGGTACTAACTTATAATAAACTTGAAATACAGGAATCACCCGGAATTTTTCAATTTACTACTTCAATTCTGAAGCCCGAACCGATTGAAATCGGGACAAAAATAATATTGATGGGAAGTGATTGGATATATTCAATTCTAGCGGAAAGAGAGTATGACTTCAAAAAGATGTTCAAGATAAAGGCAGATTTTGATTATGAAATTAAAAGATCAGATAAAGTGATAATGGAATATGCCCAAGTAATAAAAAAATTAATTAAAGAAGAAGGATTATGTGAATTTGACAAATCCGCCATTGCCAAGCTGATAGAAATCAGTGCAAGATTTGCCGGACAAAAATATAAGCTTACAACAAGATTTTCAAAGATAGCAGATATAGCAAGAGAGGCAAGTTTCTGGGCAGCTGATGATGGTTTTAATGTTGTAAGCGAAGTCCATGTTAAGAAAGCATATGATCTTGCAAAAGAAAGGCACGGACTGCTTGAATCAAAAGTGGATGATATGCTCCGGGAAAAAATGATTTTATTGGATACTGAGGGAGAGCGGATTGGACAAATTAACGGACTTGCTGTATACAGCACTGATTATTATTCATTTGGCCGACCAACAAGAATTACAGCAACAGTATCGCTTGGGAGCGGCAGTATTATTAATGTCGAACGTGAAGCAGGAATGAGCGGACGGCATTATAATAAAGGTGTATTAATTATATCAGGTTATTTCAGGGAAACATTCGGCCAGGATCTTCCTCTTTCTTTTAACGCTAACCTTGTATTTGAACAATCCTATGGTACAGTTGATGGAGACAGCGCTTCATGTGCAGAAATATTCGCACTACTCTCTACACTTGCGGATCTTCCCATAAAGCAATACATCGCAGTAACAGGTTCTCTCAACCAAAAAGGAGATGTACAGCCGATAGGTGGAGTTAACGAAAAGATAGAAGGATTTTTCGATTTATGCCGTCAACGGGGAATGAATAAAAAACAGGGAGTTGTAATTCCTGTTCAAAATGTACAGGAATTAATGCTTAAAGAAGAAATTGTTGATTCAGTAAAGAAAGGCGACTTCCATATTTATCCGATTTCAAAAGTTGAAGAAGGAATTGAGCTAATAACTGGTGTAAAAGCCGGCAAAAAAAATGGCAAGGGCTATCCTTCGGGAACGGTATTTAACCTGGTTGAAAAGAAAATCAGATATCTCTATGCCAGATCAAGAGCTTTGCGTCCAGGTGTAGAAAATAAAATGATTAAAAGAAAAAGAAATGAATCCAAATGAAAATTTTACAAGGACGAGGATACTTTGTACTCTTGGTCCTGCAACTGATTCAGTTGAAAAAATAAGAGATTTGATCCGGGCTGGAATTGACGGCGTCAGATTAAATTTTTCACACGGAAATTATGATTTTTTTGAAAAGCTTATAAACAATATTAACGGGGTCTGCAACGATGAAAAAGTTCCGCTAGCAATTCTGGTCGATCTCCAAGGACCAAAAATAAGAATAGGAGAACTGACAGAACCGGAATTAGAATTAAAGACTGGTGATACAATTGAAATAACAACTGATAATATAAATGGAACCAAACAATTAATTTCCACTTCTTATAAAGCTCTGATTATTGATGCCAAAATCGGAAACCCTATACTGATTGATGATGGACTTATCAGGTTAAGAATCATAGAGAAAACGAAAAAGTCTGTTATCTGTAAAATTGAAAACGGAGGAATTCTGCTTCCTAAAAAAGGGATGAATCTTCCGGGAATGAAGTTGTCCACTCCAAGCATAACCGATAAGGATTTCCAGGATCTGGAATTCATAATCAGACACAGGGCTGATTATATAGCATTATCTTTTGTCAGGGATCCTGGGGATATTCTTACTTTAAGAGGCTGGTTGAAAGAGAGGAAGTTTGAAATTCCTTTAATAGCAAAAATTGAAAAGAGAGAAGCGGTTGACAAGTTTGATTCAATACTTGAGGTATCCGATGGAATTATGGTTGCACGTGGAGATCTTGGTGTCGAGCTTGATACTGCAGAAGTTCCTGTTATCCAGAAGGAAATAATTAAAAAATGTAATGCTGTAGGAAAGCTTGTAATTACAGCGACACAAATGCTTGAGTCGATGATTCATAATCCTATTCCGACACGTGCGGAAGCATCCGATGTTGCCAATGCCGTATGGGACGGAACTGATGTGGCAATGCTAAGCGGAGAAACTTCAATAGGCAAATTTCCAGTAAGATCAGTAAAAGTAATGAATGATATTATTCTAAATGCAGAGCGTCATTTGTTTAATCATCTTGTTGATTTCAAAATCCCGGAAAAAGTTGAAGAAAACCTTTTCGATTCAATGGGGAAAGCGATTGTCTCTATAAGCAGACAAATAAATGCGGCGGCAATTGTAACATTTACAATTAAGGGAAGAACTGCCGCTAATATTTCCAAATACAGACCTGAAGCAAAAATAATTGCTTTTTCAAACAGTATTGGTACAATCAACAAACTTTGTCTTAGATGGGGCATTATTCCGATTTTTATGGATGAAATCGATAAAGAACATTTAGCAATAGATAAAGCTAAAAAGATAATAATGGATGAAGGTTATGTAAAAACAGGTGATGTTGTCATCTTTGCTGCCGGTGCGCCTCATTCCGAGAAAAGCAGAGCAAACTGGCTCAGATTCGATGTGATTTGAAAACTTAAGGTTTTCGTCTTAATCATATGGTTATCAGAATATAGCTTTCATCTGTTTCGGGAGAAAATTATTTTAGAAACAAAATCCTGATGCTAAGGTATATATTATTTATTAAAGCATGATTTAATTCATAATGATCAAAGAAACAGAAACTAAAAACTTAAAATTAGCCCA